>PMYN01000146.1 GCA_003171215.1 Gemmatimonadota bacterium
CTTACCGGTACCTACTCTCCGGCGTACTTTCGTAGCTGCCAAGCACACGAAGTCGCCAAACCGGTCAGAGCCAATCTCGAGTGCTGGGGTCGTGGTTCCGTTAACACCACACACCGGCGTCAAACGAGCGTCTATTGGCTACGTCCGCACCCCGTCTTTCCAGTATTTCCGACCGCTTCGAACTCACCGCCCTCGGCGCCCCCCACCTCGAGCGAATCGGCGAAGCCGCGCGCGGGCTCCTCTTCGGCCCCGGCAAGCCCATCGCCCTCGTCGCGTTCCTCGCCGCCNNCGCCTCGCGCGAGCGCCTCGCCGATCTGCTCTGGGGCGACCGCGACCCCGATGACGCCCGCCGATCGCTCCGCCAGGCCCTCTGGATGCTCAATCGCGCCGCCGGTCCAACCTTCATCGAGAGCAACGCCGACGGTCTCACCATGACGTCCGCACTCCACAGCGACGTCACCGCCCTCGAGGACGCCGTCCGCACCGGCGATCTCGATGCCGCCGTCGATCGCTACACCGGTGACTTCTTTGCCGATTTCGCCTCACCCGGCGCCGATGAATTCGAACGGTGGGCCTCCGTCGAACGCGCCCGGGTGCGCGCTCTCTTCGTCCACGCCGCCGAATCGCTCGCCCGGCGCGCCCTCGACCGCGGCGGGTTCTCCGACGCGATCACCCTTTCGCGCCACGTCCGCCATCGCGCACCGCATGACGAAACGGGATGGCAGCTCCTCCTCGAATCGCTGAGCGCCTCGGGCGACGTAATTGGCGCGCGTGCCGAGGCGGATCATTTCGACGAGTGGCTGCGCGCCGAAGAGCGCGCCGCCGAGCCGGCGAGCGTTGCCGCGTTGCGGCTCGCCCGCAACCTGCGCGCGCCAGCAGGCGGGCACACGGCTCCCACGGAGCTCGCCGCCGACCTGGTCGGACGCGAGAACGAATTCTCCCGGCTGCACGACCTGTGGCTGATCGCGCGCTCCAACGGCGCGCACTCCAAGGACCCAGGCACCAAGCGCTCTCGCGTCGCCCTCATCCTCGGCGATGGCGGCATCGGCAAGTCGCGGCTCGCCGCCGATCTGCGCACACGCATCGTCGCCGGGCGCGGGCGCGTCGTGTGCTGCGCGGCGCGCGCCGGAGACCGGCACGTCGCGTATGCGGCACTTGCCAGCCTTGCCGCCGCGCTGGCATCGAGTCCGGGCGCGGCGGGCATATCGCAGCACTCGGCGGCCGCCTTGCTCGCCCTCGACCCGGCGCTCTCGTCGTTCTTCTCCGGAGCGCCTGATGGAGCGCAGGGCGATGAAGCACTGCGCCGCCGCGGGCTCGCGGTCGTCGAGCTCATCGCCGCCGTCGCCGACGACGCTCCCTTTGCGCTCGTGGTGGACGACCTGCACTGGTGCGACGATGACTCGCTGCGCGCCATCGCGTTCGTCGCGGCGCGCCTGAGCGACGAACGGGTGCTGCTCGTCCTCACCAGCAGGCCGACGCGTGCCCTGCCTCCATTCGGCGATTCTGTGACCACGGTGCGGCTCGCGCCACTTACCGCGGAACAGGTGGAGCAGCTCGTGACGAGCATTGCGCCTCTGTCCGCCGATCCATGGGCGCGAGCGCTCCCACAACTGCTGCTCCGTTGCTCGGCTGGAGTTCCGTTGCTCGTGTTCGAGGCGCTCCGCCTCGCGATCGAACAACGGGTGCTGCGACTCGGCGGCGACGACTGGCAATGTTGTTCAGAGGAGGATCTCGACCACACGCTGCAGCAGGGCGCAGTCATGGGCCGCCGCATTGGCGTGCTGCCGCCGATCGAGGCAACGGTGCTTCGCACGATCGCAGCCGCTGAATTGTCGATCGGCGCCGACATCATTTCCGTGGCAACCGGGCTCGATGCCGCGCACGCCACGGCTGCGGCGGTTGACCTCGAGCGACGAGCGCTCGTTGCATCGGCCGGCAGCGTCTGGCGTGTGGCGCACGACGAGATCGGCGCCGTCGCCATCGCGCTTGCCGATCCTGCCGACCTGCGCGCGACGCATCGCGGGCTCGGTGACGCACTCGCCGCGCAATCCGGCGCGGGCTCGCACCGACGCGCCGTGCGCCACCTCGTGGACGCCGAAGCGTGGGACCGCGTTGCGACAGTGACCCGCGCGGTGCTCGCCGACATGCCGCGGCGCGGCCCGCTCGATGTCGAGCTCCGCTCGTTGCTCGGCGACGACGTGTCGCCGGGACAGATGGCGGACATTCGCAAGGCACTGCCCGCCGCGATACGACTTCCTCTGGCACGGCGCGCCGCGCTCGCGGCCGGCGTTGTTGCCGCGCTGTCGCTCGGCGCCCTCGCGGTCGCGCGGCTTGATGCGCACCCGGCGCCGGACACGGAACTGCTGATTGCCTACTCGGGTGATGACGGCCTGCCGCGTGAAGTCGCCCGTGCGGGGGTCACGCTCGATCGGTGGAACGTAGGCCGCCCGCTCGACGATGCGGTGCGCGAACCGCGTGGCACGTGGACGCGAACGCCGTTCTCGGAAGAAGCTACCGTCATCGCGCCGGACGGCTCACACTGGGCGACCGAGGCCGCGTTTTCCGACTCGGGCGGTCTCGACGTCGTGTTGCACGATCGAACCGGCGCCGCCCGCCGGCTGACCTTCTCGCGCGGCGACGACCGCCCGGCCGCGTTCTCGCCCGACGGCGCGCTCCTCGCGATTTCGACGGCGCGATGGAACCAGAACGGTCACTCAAATCTCGCCGTGATCGATGTACGAACGGGCGCGCTGGTTCGCCGCCTGACGCAAGGCGACGGCGCGTCGGTGTACATCGCTCGCTGGAGCCCGGACGGATCGAGGTTGGCCTTCCTCAGCCAGATGGCGGAGAGCGACTCGGCGGCGCTCTGCTGGACGACGGTCGACGCACAGCGCGAGCGATGCCTCGACCTCGCACCGTGGCGGGAGTTTGAGCTCATCGGCTTCGTCGGCGACTCCCGTGTGCTTTTACGCGGACGAAGCCCAACCGAAATGGCCACACTCGACGTCGACCTGCGAACAGCTGCTGTCAGCCGCACGAGGATTCCCGCCGACGGCAACGCCACACTCGACGCGGCGGGGCGCTGGCTACTGCTTTCCGGGCACGGCAATGTTTCGTCGGATTCGATGCTCATCGGCCCCCCAATGGCCTTCGAGCGGGCGCGTCCGGTCGCTCTACGGCGGATCCCCGGTGCTCACGCGGTGGCTTGGCTCGAGAGCGGCCCGCCCGACTACATCGCGAGAGTACACATCGTGCATCCGCGCGACGCGGTTTCGCTCGGCGCGCCGTATCGCCTGAATGTCACGGCGACGACGCGTACCGGCAAACCAACGGCGCCATCGATCGTGCTGTGGCGCTCAGCCACGCCGCGAGTCGCCGCGGTCGATTCGAATGGCATTCTCGTGGCACTCGATACTGGCGCCGCGATCATCGAGGCGAGCGCCGGCGGCTGGCGTTCCGCGCTCGACACGATTCGCGTCGTTCGCTCGGCGGCCACGCTGGCCGCCGATGAACGATGGACCGACGGAGTGGGAGCCCGGTGGCGCTTCTTCGGCGAACCGTTTCCGCTCATCGTGGGCGACGCACGAGGTGGGCGCGCGTTCTTCAACAACGGCGACGGCGAGTTCTACAGCGGCGCGTATAGCATCGCGGAGTACGACGCGACGCGCGGCCTCGCGATTGAAGCGGAATTCTCGACACCGGTGACCCGAACGCAGTGGCAGATGATCTCCGTCGACCTGTTCGGCGGCGCTGCATTCGAACCTGTGGCGCAGTGGGACCACAGAACCGGTTATCTGCCGGGTCGCACGGGGGGACAAACCTCATGCCAGTTCGTGTACCCTGAAGGCGAGGGTCCGTCAGCGCGAACGCGAGCGAACGTCGCCAGGCCGCTGCCGCGTACGCTCAGCGGCCGACCGCTGGAACTGTGGCGCGGTGCATGGCACAGCGTGCGCGTACAGATGATGCCCGACGGCCGCTGCGGCTACGCCATCGACGGCGTGGCGGTGGGGATGGGAGACGGCGGATCGGCACTGCCGCCCACGGCGCGCGTCGTGCTGCAGGGCATGTCGGTCGGGACGCGAATGCTCATAGGCCGCGTGCGGGTGTTCACCGGAGTGCCGCCCGGCGTCGACTGGAGCCGTGCGAAACGCGCGCCCTGACGCACGTGTGCTGGTGCGGATGTGAGTCGTTCCGCGAATATTCTGCTGGTTGGCAGCCGACATTCTCGTATTGAGACACAGCCATCTCCGAAGGCGGCTGGAAGGTTCCCGTACACATGCCCCCCCCCGACGCGGTGAGAGTTGCTGCGGGGGCGAACGGGTAGTCTCGTAATACCCTATCAAGCGACCGCCTGATCCCGGATCGGGTGGTCGCGCGCGGACATTACCCCATTGATGTCACGCGACACGGGCATAGCGGGAAACGCGGGAATCACAACGCTGTGGCGCACCTGATAACAGGAAACTCGCGCACCGGATGCCCGACTTACCCGCATTACCTGTACCCCAACGTACCCCCGGCGGGAACGGCTGAGGAGCGCTCGAGGTGGGAACCGTTAGCTAAGCGTCGGACGCAATCTCAGGGTGAATCGCGGTCTGGATTTCGCGCTCGAAGCGCTCCACGCTGATCCCCTGCGCGAGGTCGGGCAAGTGGTGGAGGGTGCAGGTGCCGCACCCAGCGAGTTCATTTCGAATGCCGCTCCTTCGCGATTATATCGAGCGACGCATCCGCCAGATGGATGAATGCGGCTGCCGTGAGCACGCTGTGGTAGAAGAACGCCGGTTGAACCTTCTCGGGGCGGTCGCTTGGGCGGTGGTAGTCCGGGTGCTCCTCGACGCCGAAGTGCACGAACGGGATGTGCCGCTCGTCGAACGGGGCCATATCGCTCCGGCGCGACCAGTCGGCGACGCCAGGCGAGTCGTGGCCAAAGCGGAGGTTCACGAGGTGCAGCGCGGCGACGCTGTCTAGCATGGGGCGCTCCGCGTGCCACTTGAATGTGCCCGCCGCGTAAAGCTCGCCGTTTTCGTTTCGGCTCACCATGTCGAGATTGACATCAAGGATGATGCTGTCGATCGGCACCGGCAGCTTGTCGAAGAACGCGCGCGAGCCGAGGAGTCCTTCCTCCTCGGCGTCGAAGAACGCGAAGATGATCGAGTTCTGCGGCGGATGTGCGTGCGCCCATTCGGAGATCGCGAGGATTGCCGCGGTGCCCGACGCGTTGTCGTCAGCGCCGTTGAAGCCGGGGCCGAGATGGTCGTAGTGGGCGGAGACGACGATGTACCGTTGCGGATGCTCCGTCCCCCGCACGACGGCGAGCAGGTTCGCGCCGTCGATCCCGCGGAAGTTCGCGGTGGAGTCCTTGGTATGGGTCTGGCGCCCAACGCCGCCCATGAATCCGGGTCGTCCCTGCGTCGCGACCGGCGACGACGTCGGACCTTCTTTCACCCGCGACCGCGCGGAGAACTGCATCGTGAACCCCTTCACGAGTGGCTCGACGCCGATTTGCTCGAGCATGCTCGCGAGGTACTTGCGCGCGCGCGCGCCGCCCGGGGCGCCCGCGAGGCGTCCTTCCATCGAGTCGGCCGCGAGCACGCCAAACGAGATGAAAAGCAGGTCCTGGTCGACCGACGGCACCGAGGACTTGGCGGGGGCAGCGGTCGCTGCCTGCGACACAGCGAGGCTCCAGGGTAGGAGCAGTGCGCCGATCGCGTGTGAGATGACGCGCCGCGTTCGTTCGTTCGATTGGCAAGGCACTTGCTGTCCTCCTCGAGCGGAGATCTGTGCGGACTGCGTGCTTTGCCCAGGACCGACGTTGGTCGCGGCGCTACAGAAACTTAGGGAAATGTCGGCCGTATTGCTTTCCAGCCCTTCTCACGGACCGTCACATGATCTCTTCCCTGCTCCGTCTCTTCGCGCTTCGGCCGTTCCTCACGATGGCGATCCTCGGGATCCCGGTCATCGTGCTGATCGCAGTCGGGCTTCTGACGATCGTGCTGATGAAGTTCCTGGTGTTCGTGGTGTTGCCGATCATGGCGGCGGTCTGGCTCGTTCGCTGGTTGTTCCGGAAGGAGGAGCGACAACCGACGGCGTAGGCCTACGGAATCGCAGGCGCTGTTTACGAGTGGGCAATCGGAGCGGCGCGATCGACTCCGCGCGAAGCGTCCGCCAGACGCCGGTCAGCTCACCTTGCTCGTGTCGAACGCGCGACACCCTGACCGGGCATCAGGGGGTCGGACGCGATTGCAAAGACCCCATTGATGTCACGCGACATGGGTGCGGCGGGAAACACGGGAACTACCAGGCTATAGCGCACCTGATAACAGGAAACTCGCGCGCCGGATGCGCATCTTACGCGCGGTTCGTGTACCCCAACGTACCCCCGGCGGGAACGCGACCTTGCCCCAATCTCGGATGCGAATGCCTGGTGGACGAACTCCTGAGCGCGCCTGCCTGCGACAGCACAATCACCGTGTGCGTCGCGGTTTTGCAACCGACCTCGTGGATAACGCGGCTGCGACGTCGACGATCTTGTTCGGGATCGGGTGCAGCAACGGTGCCAAGGCAGGCACTGTGCGAAGGAGCCAAGCCAAGGCGTTCGGCAGGAGCGTCGCCATGGCCGAGCGAGCATGTGCGGCGCTCGCGGGCGACGCGGGGTCCGGCTCGTACACCGCGATTGCACGGTCCGTCCGCAGCCCGTCGAGCGTTACCATCGCGCGAGCGAGATCGGCGGCACCGTCCGTCGCGGCGAGCTCGCGAGCCGTCGCGATCGCGACATAGTGATGCTTGCTCCGAGATCGGACGCGCAATCCCCGCGCGTGGAGCATCGCGGTGGCCGCCTGAAGTTGCGCCTGGTAGGCCAGCTGCAACGCGTTGTCGGGTGAGAGGGTCGCCACGAGACTATCTCCCGCCGTCGCCACGGCCTTGTTCCACAGCGCGACCACCAGAGTGGGCTCGACATTGCCGTGCGTCAACTCGCGTTCATCGATCCACCGCACCACGGCGTCCGGCAAGACGCTGGATTTGCCCGATGGGGACGTCACGGGGCCGTGCGTCTGAGAGTCGGCTTGCTCGAGCCGAGCGTCGCTGAAACGCGTGTGCGGTCCCCGAGGATCCAGTGCTTCGGAGCGCGAAGCACCCGGGTGACAAACTGCATGCCGCGCTCGCGCTGATGCCGCACGTCTTCCGGCCGCAGTACGACGAACGCGACCTCGCGACCGAGCGCGAGGCTGGTGTCCATTGTCTGCACCGCAAGCGCCTCGACTACGTCTCGACGTTCAGCGTCCGAGAGTCCGGGTGACGTGAGCACAAACACGTCGCAGTCGCTGTCGGGCTGCGCCGCTCCTCGCGCCACGGATCCGAAGATAAAGGCGGCCGAAACCCGCGGCACGCCGGCCAGAGTGACGCGGAGAAGATCCGCCGGGTTCGCGTAGGCGCGGACCAACGCGCGCAGCGGGGCCCACGCAGGATTCCCGGCGATGGCGCGCACTCGAACGCGGGGCGCCGCGCTGCGGTCGAGTGTGATGAGGCCGAGGCGCTCCATGCGGGTCAGCTCGCGCTGGAGTGAACGTGTCCCCAATCCGAACTCGCGCATGAGCGCACGAAGATGAGGCGCACCATCGGGCCGCACCGCGAAGTAGCGAACGAGCGTAGCAAAGGTCCCGTTGGCGAGTGCCTGCGACAGGCCGTCCGTTGCCGCGCATCCGCGCGCCGGAACCAAACGGCGCCGTGCGCGACGCGCGCGCGGTGGCGTGGGCCGGGCAACACGGGGAGTGTGAGCGACGTGTGGCATGTACTCAAACATAGTACGGTCATTGAGCAAAAGCTACCCGTCGATCAAACTGAAGGTTCAGCGGGCAGATCAGTAGCCTGAGTGTCGCAGGCGCTTAACGCCGGCGCGCGCGCGCGCGCGCGCTGCAAGCTCGACCGCCCCACAGCGTATCAAGGGGTCGGACCCGACCGAGACGACCCCATTCAGGTGCGCTACCGGACTGCGCTACGTCCCGCCAACCCAAGGAATCTACAACACAGGCGCCGTTTCCGCGCGAGGCTCCCCTTCGCACTACCCGCCCTCGGTCCGTTGTGCTCGGTTCTGCTCGAACGACATACTGAGTATGATTCAGTATGTCAAAGAAACCCCGCTACGCCCGCATCGCCATCACCATCCCCGAGGACGACCTCGCCGCGGCTGATGCCCTCGCGCACGAACGCGACCGCTCGCGAAGCTGGATAATCGCCGAGTCGGTGCGCCGATACACGGCCCAGCCCGCACCGGAGCCCGCACCAGAGCCCGCGCCCCGCCGGCCCGGAATCGGCGCCCTCCGCCGGGCCCAGCTCACCGCCGACCTCCGGCTCTCGCCGGAAGCGCGCGTACGCGCCGCCGAAGAAACCGCACGCGTTGGCCTCGCGCGAGCCCGGCCGCGCGCGCAGCGAGTCATCGGATTCGACCGCTACGAAGACTATCTCGCGTGGAAACGACTCGAAGAGATCGACGCGTGAAACAGAAACACTACGCCACGCGACTGGCGGAAGTGTGCAGTCATCTCAACGCCGAACGCGCCCGCTACGTGCTCGTCGGCGCCGCCGCACTTCAGCTCTGGGGCACCACGCGCGCCACACGCGACGTCGACATGCTGATCGATCCCACGGTGCCCAACGCGAAGCGCGTCCTGCGCGCCCTCGCTCGGCTCGGGATGGGGTTCGCCAAGGAACTCGCGCCGGACGATGTCGTGCGGCGGCCGGTGACGATCATCGGCGACATCCCGAACGTCGGTATCTTCACGCGCGCCTGGAACCTCAGGTACGCCGAGGCGGGACCAGCCGCCACGCTGTTCGAAGTGGAAGGGGTCAAGATTCCGACCGCCTCGATCGAGCATCTCATCGAATCGAAGCGTACGGGGCGGCTTCAGGATGCCGCGGATATCGAGGTGCTCGAGGAAATTCGGCGGATGAGGGGATGATCTACGACCTGCTCTTCCTTCCGCGGGCAGGCAGTGAACCGCCGACCGCCGCGAATCGCACCGCGGTCTTCTTGTTCGTGCTCCTGCCGTGGGTGCTCGTCTACTTCGGCATCCAGGCGCTCGGGATTCCAGCGAATCGCATCGATCTGTCGTTCGGCTTCGAGCGGCACTGGCCGGTTCTGCAATGGACGACTGCCATCTATGTCAGCGCGTACCTGCAGGCGCCGCTCGCGCTGCTCATCGCAGCCTCGCGGCGCGGACTGCGTCGCATGGCCCTCGCGGGCGCACTCGCGTCGCTCGTGGTCGGTATCTGCTGGATCGTCATCCCGGCAGTCGTCGTCCATCGCCCGTACACTCCGCACGGTCTGCTCGGACGAGTGCTCTCGCTCGAGCGGGCGCTGGACGACGGCACGGTCAGCTTTCCCTCCATGCACGTGGTCTGGGCACTGCTCTCGGCCGACGTCTGGTCGGATCGCGCGCGAGTCAGCGGTCATCGAATTTGGCGGGTGCTCGGCTACCTCTGGGCGATCGCGATCGCGGCCACCACGATCACCACGGGAATGCACTACGTGATCGACGTCGCCGCTGCCCTGCCCGTCTATTTCGCAGTTCGCAACCCTGACGCCCTCTGGGAGCGGCTGCGCGCCGCCGCGGAGCGGCTCGCCAACTCGTGACCAGACCCTTCTGCGCCTTTGCGAGCGGCGTCGATTAGCCGTATTGTTGCTCCTGCCCCCGCAGGCCCATCCCTGCGGTCACAACCATATATAGAGGCTTCCGCCCAATGCTCAGTCGCCCGTCGCGCTTGGCTCTCCTGATTGCGTTCTCCACGCTCTCCTCGTCGGCACTCGCCGCGC
>PMYN01000017.1 GCA_003171215.1 Gemmatimonadota bacterium
GAGCTCGGACCGGGCGCGTCGCGCGGCGGAGATTCCGCGGGGCTCGCGATGCTCGGCCAGATTTCGCCGGCGATGATGAAGGAAGCGATCGCGCAGGGACTGGTGGTGCCGTCGCAGCTCGCCGGGATGACGGAAGCGGAGCGGATGTTCCTGTTCGCGTCGCTGAAGCAGAAGCTCGCGGCGGCGGCGGTCGCGCCCGCCGCTGAGCCCGTTGTTGTTCCTGTTGTCGTACCTGTTGCTGCGCCTATTACCGCGCCCGCCGTTGTCCCTGTGGTTCCGCCCGCTCCGGCTCAAAAGCCGACGCCACCCGCTCTCCCCGCGGATATTCCGCCCGCGATGCTCGCGATTCTCAACGCCGAGAAATTCCGCGTGTGGTGTCCGATGTGCGGAACGGAGCTTAAGCTGCCGACGTTTCCGCCGTTGCTGGCACGCTGCGCGACCTGCGGGATGAAGTCGGCCATTCGCAGCGAGGAAGGCGGGCGATACATCGTCAACGTCTCGCCGCCGCCGAAGCTCTGACCGCTGCAGAAACGCGACGAGCGCACAACGGCGACGGGCGACGGCATTACCAACGGCGACGGGTGACGGGTNNGGGTGAGCGGCAATTGAGCGAAGCGCGACGCGTGAGGGGAGAAGTTCTCCTCGCGCCTCGCGCGTCGCTCTTCACCAGATCGCCGCTCACCCGTCACGCGTCGCCGTTGGTCCCCTCGCCGCCTTACCTGATGGAAACCTGCCCCGGCTCCACTCGTACCACCCTTAGCACCTGCACCATCTTCACCCCGCCCACGTCGAGCACCACGCGGTAATCTCCCGTCTCCGCCTCGGCGTTCCCCCGCCCGCCGAATCCTCCGCCGCCACCTCCACCGCGTCCACCGCGGCCGGCGCCGGCCGTCACGACCACCGTCGGCGATCCGCTCGAGTCCGGCGCCGCCTGCGATTCCGAAGGTCGCGTCGGAGACGCCGGCCCGACCGTCCCGCGGCCGCCGCCTCCACCGCCCGCGCGGCCGGCAAAGTCGATCCCTCCAATCGCGAAGTTCCACATCACGCGATTGATCCCCGCGTTCGCCGAGCCGGTGAGCCGCGCAACCGTGTCGCCCGCCGCGTTCACCACCATGACCCGCACCGGACCCGTCACCGCCGACGCCAGACGATAATGAATCTCGGCGCCACTCGGCCCGCCTTCACCCTTCCATGCGCGCTGCGCGCGCGGCTCCGAACCCTGGATCATCTGCGCGTAGATGAACGCAACCGTCGGCTCGAACAGGTACGCCGACGCCGCCAGCACGTTCGGCTTCATCTGCTGCAGCGGCGCCACGTCGAGAATCTGCACCGCACGCCCGTGCGTGCCCGCGATCAGCTCGTGATCGCGCGGATGGATCTGCAGGTCGTACACCGGCACCGTCGGAAGATTCTCCGCGAGCGCGAACCAGCTGCCGCCCTTGTTCAGCGACGCGAACACGCCCGTCTCCGTTCCGCAGTACAGCAGGTTCGGGTTCACGAGGTCTTCGCGAACCACATAGACCGAGCCCGGCTTGTTCGTCGGGAGGTTGGACGCGATCGAGCGCCACGTCTTGCCCCAGTCGTTGGAAGCGTAGAGGTACGGCTTGAAATCATTCTCGCGGTGATTGTCGAGCGACACGTAAATCGTCGCCGAATCCGAATGCGACGGCTCGATGCTGCTCACGTGGATCACGTTCGGCGCGCCGGGGAAATGGCCGCCGAGGTTCTCCCACGATCCGCCGTCGTTGCGCGTCATCTCCACCTTGCCGTCGTCCGTGCCGGCGAAGAGCAGCCCCGCGCGGATCGTCGACTCGTTGATCACGACGACCGTGGCGTTCTCCTCGGCGCCGGTCGCGTCGCGCGTGATGCCACCCGATGCGTCCGGCGCCGCGTTGCCGTTCTCGTCGAACCCGCTCGACATGCGGATCCAGTCCTTGTTGTCACCCGAGAAGTCGGGCGAGATCGCGTACGGCGCGTCGCCCTTCTTCACCGACTTGAAGACCTTGTCCGCTCCGCTGTAGAAGACGTTCGGGTCGTGCTTCGAAAGGATGAACGGCGTGTTCCAGTTCCAGCGCGTCGCGACGTTCGGGTCGGACATGTCCTTCTTCATCTTCGCGCGAATGTCGGCGATCTGCTTCTCCTGCTCAGCCGTCAAAGGAGTACTGCCGTCTCCTCTGATCTGCTGGATCTGCCCGCCGTACGTGTTCACGCTGACGGTGCGCGCCTTGATGTTCGTGGTCACGCCGGTCGCGAGGTTCTTCCGCGACATGTTGCCGCCCTGCGACTCGTAGTAGACGATGTTCGGGTCGTTCGGATCCTGCGCCGTCTGGAGGCCGTCGGCCGCGAACAGCGCGAACCAGTCGGTCATCTGGAGCTGGCCGTTCCGGCGCCTGCTCCATCCGCACGACGAGCCGTTGTCCTGCAGGCCGCCGCAGACGCGGTACGGAACCTGAAAGTCGTAGCTCACGCCGTAGAACTGCCCCATCGCCATGTTGTTCAGCGCGTCGTAGTTGCCGCCGCGATCCCACGTCTGGAAGATGCCGGCGTCGCCGACGATGATGAAGTGTTCCGGATCGTTGGGATCGATCCACATCCCGTGATAATCCTCGTGCTGCCCGAGCATGCCGAGGCGCCACGACTGGCCGCCGTCATCGGAGAACTGCATGTCCACCGCGAGGCGGTAGATGCGGTCCGGATTCTTGGGATCGACGCGGATCTGCGAGAAGTAGAACGGGCGGTTGTCGATCGTGCTCATCCACTTCCACGTCTTGCCCGCGTCGGTCGAACGATAGAGGCCGCTCAGCAGCCGCTGCGGCATCTTGCCGCGGATCGAGTCCGCCTCGACCATGACGTACACGATGTTCGGATTGCTGTGGGCGACCTGGATGTTCATGCGCCCCTTCTGCGTCTCCGGGAATCCGCCGCCCTTGATCTCGTGCCAGCTCGCGCCTCCGTCGGTCGTCTTCCAGAGCGCCGAGCCCGGGCCGCCGCTCTTGAGGAACGCCGGCTTGCGCACGCGCTCCCAGCTCGCCGCGTACAGCGTGTTGGGATCGCGCGGATCCATGACGACGTCGACGAATCCCGCCTTGTCGCTGACGAACTTGCTCATCGTCCACGTCTTGCCGCCGTCCACGGTCTTGTACAGGCCGCGTTCGGGATTCGACGCCCATTGCGCGCCAAGCGCGGCGACGTACACGATGTTCGGGTTGGTGGGGTGAACGACGATGCGACCGATGTGCTGCGTCTTTTCGAGGCCCATCGACGTCCAGGTCGTACCGCCGTCCACCGTCTTGTACACGCCCCATCCCGGCGTGACGCTGTTGCGCGAGTTCTGCTCGCCCGTACCGGCCCAGATGATTTTCGGATCGCTCGGCGCGAGCGCGATGTCGCCCATCGACGCGATCGGCGCGTGATCCCAGAGCGGCTGCCACGTCGTGCCCGCGTTGACGGTTTTCCAGATGCCGCCGGCGGCACCGGCGACATAGAACACCTTGGGATTTCGCGGATCACCTTCCACGTCGGTGCTCCGTCCGGCCATGTTCACCGGGCCGATCGAGCGCCACTTGAGTGAGGCGATGGTCGCCGAATCGGGAGTCTGCGCGGACAGCGTTGTCGCGAGCCCGGCGACGAGCGCCGGAATCACGCGGGACCATGACAGGCGAATTCGCATCTTGACGGTGGGGGCTGAAGTTGATCGTGGGGGCGTACTTCTTTCACGCTCCGGCGAGCCGGAGTGTTGAAACAGACCGGCGCGTTGCGGCGCGCTGCGCAGCGTGCCTGACAGCGCGCGAACGGGATTTCGCGCGCACCCGCTCATGACGCAGGTCACGATGGTCACCCAGCCCTCGATCACGGCGGCGAGCGGGGTCGCGTTCGTGCTGCAGGCGGATACGAGCATCCGCCGCGCCCCGATCGGCTCAACATCCCGGACATCGAGGAGAAGCTGATCGGCGGGACGCCCGCGAAGTTCCCGGATCTCTACCGCGAAGGCACGGTGCTCACGTACATCACGCGCCGGCAACCTTCGACGCTGCTCATTTACGGCAGCCGCGACAACATCGTCAAGGCGAAGTACGGTGCGGCACTGCGCGACCGCCTCGTGGCCCTGTGTTCAATCGTGGCGTTCCTCGAGATCCCCTGAGCGATTCCTGGCTTGGGCGCTCGGCGCGCGCTGACTGTTGGGCGCCGAAGAAACGGTTTCTCCTGCCGGCCGCGTTCGGGCGACCTCAGGGCCTCACGTCGCCCGAGATCACTGCCGTGACCGCCGGCGCGGTGAAAATCAGTGTGTGGGGGGTTCCGGCTGCAGCCGTGATGGAGAGATTGGCGAAGGTCGCCACTCCCACAGCGTTGGTGGTCGCCGTGAGCGTGCCGCCCAGGGTGCCGACGCCCGTGGCGAGCGCGGCCGTCACGACGGTCCCCGACACGAAGACTGCATTGCCGGCGGCATCCTTCAGCTGAATGACCGGCTGCGTGGGGAACGCGCCCCCGCTCCCCGCCCCGTCCACCGGCTGGGTGGTGATCGTGAGCTGGCTGGCGGCGCCCGCCGTGAGGACGATCGTGCTCGACGTCGCCCCCGTCAGCGACGGGACGCTGAAGAGGAGGGTGAAGTTGCCGGCCGTGCCGTTAATGAAGAGCCCGGCAAACGTCGCCACGCCGAGGGCACTCGTCACCACGCTGGTCGGCCCGTTCAGCGTGCCGCTGCCCGAGGAGATCGTTGCCGTCACCGTAAGGCTCACGCTGACCGCGTTGCCCTGCGCGTCGCGCACCTGGAGCACCGGCTGCAGCGCGAACGCCACCCCGCTCGCCGCCGTGGCCGAGGGCTGCGTGTTGATCGTGACCTGCGTCGCCGTGCCCGCCCCGAGGGCGACGATGCTCGAGGTGACACTCGTGTACCCGGCCGCACTGAAAACCAGCGCCTGATTCCCGATGGTGCCCGTAATCATCAGGTTCGTGAAGATCGCCACCCCGCTGGCGTTGGTGGTTGCCGTGAGCGTGCCGCCCAGTGTGCCGGCGCCGCTGGCGATCGCGGCCGTCACCACCACGCCCGCCTGGTTCACGGCGTTCCCCAGCGCGTCCCGGAGCTGCACCACCGGCTGCTGCGCGAACACGATCCCGCTCGCGGGCGCGGCTGAGGGCTGCGTGGTGAGCGCCAGCTGCGGAGAACCGGACGCCGTGACGGTGACCGCACTGGATGTGGCGCCAATGAGCGCCCCCGAGCTGAAGTTCAGCGTCCGATCCCCGGCGGTGCCGGTGATGGCCAGGTTGAAGAAGGTCGCCACGCCGCTGGCGTTGGTGGACGCCGTGACCGTGCCGCCCAGCGCGCCGCCGCCCGTGGCGATCGCGGCCGTCACCACCGTCCCCGCCACGCTGACCGCGTTGCCGGCGGCATCCTTCAGCTGAATGACCGGCTGCTGGGCGAACGCGACCCCGCTCGCCGCCGAGGCCGAGGGCTGGGTGGTGATCGTCATCTGGGTCGCGGCGCCCGGCGTGAGGGCGATCGTGCTCGACGTCACCCCCGTCAGGAATGGAACGCTGAAGGCGAGGGTGAAACTGGAAGGTGTCGTCCCGTTAATGAAGAGACCGGCGAAGCTCGCCACGCCAGCAGCACTCGTCACCACGCTGGTCGCCCCGCCGAGCGTGCCGCTGCCGGAGACTGTGTTGAGCGCCGCCGTCACCGTGAAGCCGGCCACGCTGACCACGTTGCCCTGCGCGTCGCGCACCTGGAGCACCGGCTGCAGCGCGAACGCGGTCCCGCTCGCCGCCGTCGCCGAGGGCTGGGTGACCATCGTGATCTGCGTCGCCGTGCCCGGCCCGAGGGCGACGATGTTCGAGGTGACACTCGCGTACCCGGCCGCACTGAAACTCAGCGCCTGATTCCCGATGGTGCCCGTAATCATCAGGTTCGTGAAGATGGCCACCCCGCTGGCGTTCGTGGTTGCCGTCGGCCCGCCGCCCAGTATGCCGGCGCCGCTGGCGATCGCGGCCGTCACCACCACGCCCGCCTGGCTCACGGCGTTCCCCACCGCGTCGCGGAGCTGGACCACCGGCTGCTGCGCGAATACGATCCCGTTCGCGGGCGCGGCCGAGGGTTGCGTCGTGAGCGTCAGCTCCGGAGAACCGGACGCCGTGACGGTGACCGC
>PMYN01000071.1 GCA_003171215.1 Gemmatimonadota bacterium
CCATCGATGTGCGACTTGAACTCGACGCCGTCCTCCGTGACGCTGTTGAGCGACGCGAGCGAGAATACCTGGAATCCGCCGGAGTCGGTGAGGATCGGGCCGTCCCACGCCATGAAGCGGTGCAGTCCGCCCATGCGCTTCACGAGCCCGTCGCCGGGCCGCAGGTGCAGGTGATAGGCGTTCGACAGGATGATCTGCGCGTGCATCGTGCGCAGGTCGTCGGGATCGAGCGCCTTCACGGTCGCGAGCGTGCCCACCGGCATGAACACCGGCGTCTCGACCGCACCGCGCGGCGTGTGGAAGACGCCGGCGCGCGCGCGGCCCTGTTGAGCGGTGATGTCGAAAGAGAAGGTCACAGGATGAGCATCGCGTCGCCGTACGAGTAGAACCGGTATTTCTCCTTCACTGCCTGCGCGTACGCCTCGCGAATGAGACCGAGTCCGGCGAAGGCGGAGACCAGCATGAGCAGGGTGGAGCGGGGGAGATGAAAGTTGGTGACGAGATGGTCCGCGGATCGAATGACATATGGCGGATGGATGAAGATGCGCGTCTCGCCCTCGCCCGCGTGCACGAGACCGGCAGGGTTCACCACGCTCTCGAGCGTCCGCACCGTGGTCGTGCCGACGGCCCAGACCTTCGCGCCCGCTTTTCGCGTGTCGTTCACCGCCGCCGCCGTCTCGGCGCTCACGCGATACCACTCTTCGTGCATCCGGTGCGCGTCCAGCCACTCGGCCTCCACCGGCTTGAACGTTCCCGCCCCGACGTGGAGCAGCACATCCGCACGGCGCACGCCTTTCGCCGCGAGCGCGGCGAGGAGCTGCGGCGTGAAGTGCAGCCCGGCCGTCGGCGCCGCCACCGAGCCGTTCTCTTTCGCGTACACGGTCTGGTAGCGCTCGGCGTCGTCTGCGCGGTCGGCCCGCGCGATGTACGGCGGGAGCGGCACGTGGCCGTGGCGCTCGATCGCGTCGGCGACGCTCCCATCGGCGGTGAGCTGCACGATTCGGGTGCGCCGCTCCGTGCTCTCGAGAATCGTGGCGTCGAACCCCGGCGCCACGTGCACGACGCGCCCCGGCCTCAGCTTGCCGCCGGGATGCACCATCGCCTCCCAGCGGTCGTCACCCAGCGGCTTGAGCAGCAGGAGTTCCGCCGCCGCCCCGGAACGGCGCGTGCCGAGGAGCCGCGCGCGGAACACGCGCGTCGTGTTCACCACGAGCAGGTCGTTCGCCGGGATGAGACCGATGATGTCGCAAAACAGGTGGTGCGTGATGGAGCCCGTCGCGCGATCCACGACCATCAGGCGGCTCCCGTCGCGGCACTCCGGCGGTTCCTGCGCGATCAGCGCGGCGGGAAGTTCGAACGCGAAGTCGGAGGTCTTCAGCAGCGGGCCGGCGCCTTCCTGGGCGGTCAGAAGAGGTCCGGCTGCTTCTGCGCGGGCGGCGGATACCCGAGATGGCGGTACGCCTGCGCGCTCGCGACCCGGCCGCGCGACGTGCGCTGGAGCAGGCCGTTCTGCACGAGGAACGGCTCGTACACTTCCTCGATCGTGTTCGAGTCCTCACCCAGCGCGGCGGCGACGGACTCGAGCCCCACCGGCCCGCCCTCGAACATCTCGATGATCGTGCGCAGGATCCGCGCGTCCATCTCGTCGAGACCGAACTCGTCCACGTCGAGCAGCGCGAGCGCGTCGCGCGCGACGGCCTTGGTGATCACGCCGTCCGCGCGCACCTGCGCGAAGTCGCGCACGCGGCGCAGCAGCCGGTTCGCGATGCGCGGGGTGCCGCGCGAGCGGCGGGCAATTTCCCGTGCACCGTCGTCGTGCAGTTCCACGGCGATCACTTCCGCCGTGCGGCGCACGATCGTCTCGATCTCGTCCGCCGGGTAGAAGTCGAGCCGCATGGTCAGGCCGAACCGCGCGCGCAACGGCGGCGTGAGCAGGCCGTAGCGCGTGGTCGCGCCCACGAGCGTGAACTTCTCGATCGCCATCGTCACCGTTTGCGCGTTCGGCCCGTCGCTCAGCCGGATGTCGATCTTGTAGTCCTCCATCGCGGGATAGAGGAACTCCTCGATGATGGGGCGGAGGCGATGGATCTCGTCGATGAACAGGATGTCGCCCGCGCGCAGGTTCGTGAGCGTGCCGACGAGATCGCCGGGCTTCTCGAGCGCGGGCCCGCTGGTCGTGCGGATGTTCACGCCGAGTTCCCGCGCCATCAGCTCGGCGAGCGTCGTCTTGCCGAGTCCCGGCGGGCCGTGGAAGAGCGTATGGTCGAGCGGTTCGCGGCGCCCGAGCGCGGCCTGGATCGCGATGTCGAGCGACTCCTTCACCTTCGCCTGCCCGATGAATTCCGCCAGGGCCTTCGGCCGCAGCGAGAGTTCCACGACGGACTCTTCGCTCAGGACTTCCGGAGTCGTGATTTCGGCGCGGGACATGAGGGCAAACTTAGCGCTTTTGCAGCACGGCGAGCGCCGCGCGGATCACGTCGGCGGTCGCGCCTCGCGCGCTGGCGTGCTCGAGCGCGCTCCACACGGCCTTCTCCGCGTCGTTCGAGGCATAGCCGAGTGCGACAAGGGCGCGCACCGCGTCGGCGCCTACGGCCTCCTGCTTCGTCGGCGCGCCCGCGGACGATTCCGCGCCCGCGAAATCCTTCATCTTGTCACCGAGCTCCACGCAAAGCCGCTCGGCGATCTTCTTGCCGACGCGCGGCACGCCCTGCAACGTGCCCAGGTCGCGATCGCGGATCGCGCGCACCACGCGCCCGCTGCCGAGGGCGGAGATCAGGCCGAGCGCGAGGGCGGGGCCCACGCCGCTCGCGGCGAGGAGCGTGTGAAAGAGCGCGCGGTCTTCCGCGCTGCCGAATCCGAACAGCTGCCAGCCGTCTTCCTTCACGACGAGCGCCGTGTGCAGCGTGACTTCGTGACCCAGCTGCGGGAGGGATTCGAGGACGCTCAGCGGAATCAGCAGTTCGTAGCCGACACCGCCGGAGGTCATGACCTCGATGCGATCGATGCCCCTCGCGACGAGCGCACCCTTGAGGCGGGCGATCATCCGGCGATCCGCAGGTGGAGCTTCGCCGTTCCCGCGAACATCACGCAGGTGAGCGCGCACGCGACGCCGTCCGCCGCGTCGGCGGGCTGCGGCGCGCTCTTGAGGCGCAGCAGGCGGGCGACCATGAACTGCACCTGTTCCTTCGTGGCGGCGCCGCGGCCGACGACCGTCTTCTTGATGAGCGCCGGCGCATACTCGTGGATGGTCACGCCGGCCCGGGCACCGGCGAGCAGCACGACCCCGCGCGCATGTCCGAGCACGACGGTCGTCCGCACGTTGCGTGCGAAGAACACGTCTTCGACGGCGAGGGCGTCAGGGCGGTGGCGCTCGATGAGTTCGGTCACTCCCTCGAAGATGTCCTGGAGGCGGGAAGCGAGGGGGGCGCGGGGCGATGTCCTTATCACTCCACATTCGACAAGGCGCATGGCGCCTTGTCGAACAATTTCGTTCTGCCGCGGGGCGCCATGGGCGCCCTTCGCGACTAGTCCAGCGCGATCCTCGATTGACGTGCAGACAACGCCGTACCCCGTGATCGCCGTGCCCGGATCGATCCCGAGGACGATCACCGGCCGTGTGTTTTTGGAGGCGGAACGATCACGCCTGCGCCATCGCCGAAATGTCCATGTCGAAGTTCGCGTCCACCTTCTGCACGTCTTCGAGTTCTTCGAGCGCCTCGATGAGCTTGAGCAGCGCCTCGGCGTTCGCACCCTCGACGCGCACCGTGCTCTTCGGAATCCACGCGAACTCGGCCGAGTTCGCCTTGAGCCCGGCCTTCGCGAGCGCCTGACTGACCGAGTGCAGGTCGGCCGGCGCGGTGGTGATGACGAACACTTCCTCGTCCTTGACGAAATCTTCGGCGCCGGCCTCGAGTGCCTTTTCCATCGAGGCATCTTCGTCGAGCGCTCCCGCGGGGACGATGATCTGTCCCTTGCGGTCGAACATGAAGGCCACGGAATTCGTCGCCCCGAAATTCCCGCCCAGGCGCGACAGCTTCGCGCGCACTTCTGCGACCGTGCGCGTGGGATTGTCGGTCAGCGCCTGGATCATGATCGCGACGCCGCCGGGGCCGTACGCTTCGTACACGACCTCTACGTAGTCCACGCCCTCGAGCTCGCCGATGCCCTTGAGAACCCCGCGCTCGATGTTCTCCTTTGGCATCGACTGCGCTTTTGCGTTGTCGATCGCCGTGCGCAACCGCGGATTGCCGTCCGGATCGCCGCCGCCGAACCTGGCGGCGACGGTGATCTCACGGATCAGCTTGGTGAACAGGGCGCCACGTTTCTTGTCGGTGGCTGCCTTGTAGTGCTTGATTTGCTTCCATTTGGAATGGCCGGCCATGCGTAAAGATACAGACGGCAGACGGCGGATGACAGACGGCAGCTGGGAGGGCGGACGGCAGACGGCAGACGGCGGACGGCAGCTGGGACGGCAGACGGCAGACGGCGGCCTGGGGTTGCCGGCGGGAAGTTGATCCTCGTCGCAAGCGATTGGTGGCGGGCGATCGGGCAGGCGTAGCTATCATGGCGGGAACTCTCGCCGATCATGCACCCGTATCAACGTCTCATCGTCTGGCAGCGCGCGCACGCGCTCGCGGCTTCGCTTTATGAAGCGGCGGCGCTTGACGAGTCGCTGCGATATCGCGCGCTCGTCGATCAGATACGACGATGTGCGGCGTCGATCGCGGCCAACATCGCGGAGGGGGCTGGTTCCGGTTCGCAGTCGTCGTTCTCGCGGTACCTCGGGATCGCCTTGGCTTCCGCGCACGAACTCGAATGCCATTTCCTCCTTGCTCGCGACGTGGGTTGCACCACTTCCGAAAACAGCGCGCGTTACGCCATGTCGATCGAGTCGATCAAACGCATGCTCACCGTGCTCCAGCGGAGAGTGAAAACTCCAACTCGCCCCCGCAAAAACGAGGACGGCAGCCCGTAATTACGAGCCGCCGTCTGCCGTCTGTCGTCCCAGCCGCCGTCCGTCGTCCGCCGTCTGCCGTCCATTTAATGCAGCCGTATCAGCAGCGACGCCTTGAACCCCGTCACATCGGTCGCCGGCTGCCCGATCGTGTATAGCGAACCGAACGAATACGTCGCGCTCGGATTCACGCTCAGCCCCGCCCACTCGAAGCGCAGCCGCACACCCGCGTTCGTGAGCAGGCCGGCCTTGTTGCCGTCCACGTTCCAGATTCGCTCTTCGATGTTCGGCTGGATGTACAGGTCGCCCGCCTGGAATCCGATCGCGACGCCCGCGTTGCCGACATTTTCCCACGGCGACGAAGCGCCGAGCTGCTGGCCTACGCCGCGATAGAGATCCCACGCCGAGAGCAGGAGGTCGCGGCCGCTGCCCATCGGAATCGCGAGCGCCGACTGCGCGAGCGCGCGATCGCCGGTCGCGAAGCTCGTCGAGTCGGCCTGGTCCTTGCCGAACTTCGAATACGTCACGCTGACGTTGAAGCTGCCGTCACCCACGGGACGGTCGAGTCCCACGCGAAGGCGTGCCTCGTTGCCGGGCGTGAAGCGCAGCACGGATGTGTGCACTTGGTACGCGTCGAACGCGGTCGAGTACCGGAAGCTCGCGCCGATGCCGAGGTTCCACGTGCCGAGCGTCTGCGCGAAGCCGATGCCGCCCGTCGCGGCGAGACCGTTGCCCATCGAGGTGACGGGGTAGATCAGGAAGTCGTTGCCGATCTGCCCCGCTGCAGCCTGCTGGCCGTCCGGCACTTTGTACTGGCCGGTCGGGAGATTCACGCCGAGCGTGAACACGGCGGCATTGTCGCCGACCGTGAGGTTGCCGCGCACCTGTGCGTCGGTGAGGCCCGTGATCGAGCTGGTCGCGGTGCCGGGCACCTTCACCTGGCTGTTCGCGTAGCTCGACGAGATGTCGATGTTGAACCGGTCGCTGAACGGAATGATCACGGCGAACGGCACGCCGAGCTGGCTGATCGTGCGCGCGGTCGCGCCGCTGCCGAGCTGGTAGCTGACGTACTGCGGATCGAGGATGACCGCGGTGTTCGAAGGATCCTGCGCCGCGAGCGGAGCCGCGGTGACGGCGAGGAGGGCGAGGGAGAGTATTCGGGTGCGCATCGTCGCGTCTCCTCTAAGGCTTCTTGACGACGATGGTCACTTCCCCGGTCCGCGGCGCAGGCTGGTCCTTGTTGGTGGCCTCGGCGGCGGCAGGCCGTGTGGTTGGCGGTGCGGCCGATGTGCTGTTCGTCGCCGCGACGGAGTTGGTCGTCGTCGGATTCACGTCGCCGACGACATTGCTCAGCGTGTTGGTCAGCGGCCCCGCCCCTGCGCTGTTGCCGCTCACGGCGGCGGTCACCGACTGGCCTTCGGCCGTGCCCCGCAGCCCGGACTCGATCTTGGCGGTCGTCTGCTGCGACTGCGCCGCGGCTGACTGCGCGCGCTGAAGCGCCGCGCTGAATCCCGGGTCGATCGAGCGGGCGTTGTCGAAGAAGCGTGCGGCCTCGTCGAGCCGGCCCGCGTCTTCCGACATCAGCCCGCGGCTGTAGGCGAGAAACGCCTGCAGCGACTGCGTGGGGCGGCGATCCACGTCCTGTTGTTCGGCCGGAGTGAGCGTGATGCCGAGATCGACGAAGGTCGCCTTCACCAGCGCCTTCTCGGCCGAGAACAGCTGGTCGAGCGTGCTGTTCTGGCTCGATCCCTGGCCGACGGTCTCCGAATTCTGCGTGTTCACCGTGGTCGACGTCATCGTAATGCTCGACGAACCGGCGGTCGCCGGCCCCGTGGAAATCAGCGAGCCCTTCACGATCCGGCCGGCCTGGATGAGCTTGCCCGCGCGCACCGCGGTGGTCGCGTCGACCTGACCGCTCCTGGAGAGCGCGATTTCGTCGGAGATCGCCTGGATCCTGTCACGCTCGACGACCGTCAGCTTCTTCGTCTTCGCCAGATCTGAAATGACGAGATCCGAGAGGCCGACCTGCAGCGGCAGCAGGTTCGGGTCGGCGCCGCCGATGGTGAACGGAAGCACGGCTACCGTGGTCGGCGATCCGGGCACCTGCGCAATCTGCGATTCGCGCGCCACCGCGACCTTCGCGGAGGCCTTCGCCTCGTCCTTCGTGACCGTGACGAGCCGCACGCGAATGTCGTTGCGCACGCTCTTCGTCTTGCCGACGGCGAGATACGAGTTGTATGCGTCCTTCGCCGCGGTAAAGTCCTTGAGCTGCTCGGCCGCGAGCCCGGCGTACAGCGCGCTCACGCCGTCCTTCGGATCGAGATGCCGCGCCTGCTCGAGCGGCACGCTCGCCTCGGCGAAGCGGCCCGCCTTGTAGTACCAGATCCCGAGCGACCGATTCGCCGCGACGGAGCTCGGATTCGCAGCGGCCTCCTTCGCGAGTTTCGCCTGGATGTTGTCATTCGCCTTCTGCTGCGCCGCGGCGGGGAGCGCCCACGCGCCGAACGCGAGCACCAGGGCCACACGTCGAATGCTTCGCATCACAATCTCCTATCGGTCTGGATCGAGCATGTCTTCGAACCGGAGCCACTGCTTGTAGAAGTACAGGTCCACGTAGCCGGTGTTGCCGTTGCGGTTCTTCAGGACGAGCAGTTCGGTGGCGCCGTCCACGCCGGAGTTCGGCTGGAACATCTCTTCGCGGTAGATGCCGAGCACGACGTCGGCATGCTGCTTGACCGCGCCGAGCGCGCCGAAATCGTCGAGCGTGGGACGCTGGTTCGGACGCCCCGTGGGACTCGTGTGCAGGTGCGACGTGACGACGATCGCCACGTTGAGTGCAATCGCCAGCGCCTTGAGCGCGAGGATCGCGGCGGCGAGATCCTCATCCTGGGAGCGCCCTCCGACCGCGAGCGCCTGCAGCGGGTCGACGAAGGCCACCTGCAGGTCGAGCGTGCGCCGCAGCACGCCGCCGAGCGCCTCGGCGCCGCCCATGGGAAGCGTCTCGATGATCGGCGCGCGGTCGCGCAGCCGCACGGCCGTCGCGCCGACCGCGACGCGCGCAAATTCATCGAGCGTTCCCTGGCGAATGTCGTCGACGCGGGCGCGCCCTTCGATGGCCAGTGCCCGCTCCATGACCCGCTCGACGGACATTTCGTGCGTGAGGAACGCCGCGTTCGTGCCGGCCTGGGACATGCGAAGTGCCATCGCGAGCGTAAGGCTCGACTTCCCGCATCCGACTTCACCGCCGATGACGACGAGATCTCCGCGGCGAACCCCGCCGCCGAGCCACTTGTCGATGCTCGGGAACCCGGTCGCGAACGAGTCCGCCGCCGTCTCCCCATCGGAGGCGGCGTCCACCCGGCGCACGAGTCGCGCGAGCGGGGAGATGTCGGTCGGACGCAGCACGAGCGTGGGGATTCCGTTTTTGCGGCGAATGGGGACGGCGGGACCACCTATCATACGGATGGCAGTCATGGAGCGGCAAGCTCTGGCGGCAACGCGTGTTGGGCGGTTCCGGGCTGTTTCACATCCTCCGACGCTAGCCGCCGAACCGGGCCGCCAAACGATCAAGCTCGGAACGTGCCCCCCGGGTGAGCATGGGCGCCGTGACGTCGGTCACCTTCGCGAGCGAGGCGAGGATCATCCGATCGTCGTTGCCGGCGCTGGCGTCGACCAGTTTGCCGATCGCTGCGCGGACCGGTGCCGGCAGCGCGACGGAACTGAGCCAGAGACGCGCGGCGTCGGCCCGCGCGACGCGAAGGGGCGGCGCCAGCGCGACCGGCGGCGCCGCCCCCGAGGCGAGCCGGGCCGCGATGAGCGTCGCGAGCGCGGTCTCGCGCGCGCCGCCGAGCGCGGCGCGCGCGGCGAGCGACGCCAGCGCGCGGAAGGCGAAAGTGGGAGCGGTCAGCGCGTACGGCTGCGGGCCGAGCATGGGGCCAATGATACAGACGGCAGACGGCGGACGACAGACGGCGGTTATGAAGGCAGGCGGCAGGCGGCGGTGCAGGCTGCGGTCGCAAGCTGCCGTCTGTTGTCTGCCGTCCAAGCTGCCGTCTGTCGTCCGTCGTCCGTCGTCTGTTATGATTCGCCACATGCCTCCAGCCCCCAAGACTGTCCTCTGGGTCGACGATGAAGCCGAGCTTCTGGAGTCGCACCGGCTGTTCCTGACGGAGAAGGGGTTCGAGGTGGAGATGGCGAGCAACGCGGCCGACGCGCTCGAGCTGCTTCGCAGGCGCGCGTTCGACCTCATGCTGCTCGATGAACAGATGCCGGGAATGCGCGGCGTGGCGCTGGTACGCGAGGCGCGCGAGCTGCTGCCGTCGCTCCCCGTCGTGATGGTCACCAAGAGCGAGGAAGACCAGACGCTGCGCGATGCGCTGGGCGCGGACGTCACCGAGTATCTCGTGAAGCCCGTGAATCCGCGGCAGGTGCTGAGCGTCGTGCTGCGGATTCTCGAGGGGCCGAAGATCCGCCAGCAGGCGCTCGCGCGATCGTTCGTCGAGCGATTCCGCGAGCTGGAGCAGGTGCGCTCGCGCGATCTCGACTGGCGCGGCTGGATCGAGCGCTACGGCGAGCTCGTGCAGTGGGACATCGATCTCGCGGCCGCCGGCGAAATGGGATTGTACGGATCGCTGCGCAGCTTGTACCCGGAGATGCACCGCGATTTCGCGGCGTACCTGCGCGGCGTGTATCCGCACTGGGTGAACGACCAGATCGACGGCGAGCGGCCGCCGCTCTCGGTGGACGTCGTGGATGAGTTCCTCCTGCCGGTGCTCGACGGCGAGAAGCGCGCGCTCTACATCGTCGTCGACTGCATGCGCCTGGATCAGTGGCGCGTGATCGAGCCGCTGCTCACGCCGCTGTTCGAGATCGACACGACGTACTACTTCTCGCTGCTGCCGACGGCGACGCCGTATTCGCGCAACGCCCTGTTCAGCGGGCTCTTTCCCGGCGAGATCGCCGCGCGTTTTCCGGACTGGTGGGGCGAGCGCGAGGACGAGACGCTCAACGCGCACGAGCGGGAGCTGCTGGAGGCGCACCTCAAGGACCTTCGCGGCAGCACGACGGTGCGGTATCACAAGATCTCTTCGGCGTACGACTCCGACGAACTCGAGCGCCACCTCGCGAACGCCATCGCGCTCGAGGGGATCACGGCGTTCGTGTTCAACTTCGTGGACCTCCTCACGCACGGACGCAGCGACTCGGCGATCCTCTACGAAGTCGCGCGCGACGAGATCGCGCTGCGCCAGCTCACGCTGCAGTGGTTCAAGCGTTCGGCGCTTCTTTCCGTGCTCAAAGAGGCACATCGGAAAAAGATCCCGGTGATCCTCACGAGCGACCACGGCTCCATCCACTGCAATTCGCCGGCGACGGTGCTCGCGAAGCGCGACGCCACNNCGCCGCGGGACGGGCGCGAACACGCTGCTCGCGGTGGGGGACTCGTTCTTCGTGTACCCGACGAAACTTCGCGAGTACCAGCAGCGGTATAGAGGGTCGTTCCTGCATGGGGGGGTTACGCCCGAGGAAGTGATCCTGCCGCTGTCGCTGCTCACGCCGAGGAAGTAGCCGGTGAAACTGTACCGGCGGCTTCTCGTGTTCCTGCGGCCGCACCGGGGGCGGCTGGCCGGGAACATCCTCTTCAACGTGATCGGCGCCGCGCTCGACGGCGTGGCGTTCACGCTGCTGATTCCGTTCCTGAACCTGCTGTTCCTGGGCAAGGATGCGCTCGGCGAGGGGCACTCGTGGCTGAAGGACCTACTGCGGGCCATCCTCGGCGGCTTCATCGTGCCGGGCGACAAGATGGCGTCGCTGCGCGCCATCAGCATCGTCATCGTCGTGATGGTGGTGGTGAAGAACCTGTTCCTATGGATGGGCGGACAGCTCGGCGCGTCGCTCCAGGAACGGATCACGCGCGACCTGCGCGACACGGTCTTCCGCCACATGCAGCGCCTTCAGCTCGCGTGGTTCTCGCGAACGAAGGCCGGCCAGATCATGGCGCGCATCCTCACCGACACGGAGCAGGCGAAGGCGATTCTCGCCGAGGTCGCGACGCGCACGATCCAGAACCTCGCGCAGGTGCTCGTCTCTGTCATCATCCTGATCACGCTGTCGCCCAAGCTGGCGCTCATCTCGCTCGTGATCGTTCCGCTGATTTCGGTGCTGCTGCAGCCGCTGCTGCGCCGCCTGCGGCAGGGCCACCGTCGCCTGCGCAACGAATACGGCGAGATCACGAGCGTGCTGCAGGAGGTGATTTCCGGCATCCGGCTCGTGAAGAGCTTCCGCGGCGAGTATTACGAGGACGCGCGTTTCACGAGCGCGAGCGGGAACTACACCCGCGGCATGGTGCGCATCACGCGCATCTCGCTCCTCTCGGGTCCGATCACCGAGGTGCTCGGGACGGTGGTGGCGGTCGTCGTGCTCGGCATCGGCGCGGCGCAGGTGTTCGGCGGCGTTCTCGATCCGGGCACGCTGATGACGTTCATGATCATCGTCATGCGTCTCCTCCCGCCGCTCAAGCAGATCTCGCAGGCGCCGACGATCGCGCAACAGTCGCTCGCCGCGGCGGAACGGCTCTTCCAGATCCTCGATGAACCGACCGAGGAGCAGCGTGACAAAGGCACGCGCACCGCGAGCTCGCTCGAGACGTCGATCGAATTCGACCGCGTCTCGTTCTCGTACGGCGACGAGAAAGTACTGACCGATATCACCTTCTCCGCGCGCCGCGGCGACGTCATCGCGCTCGTCGGCGCGAGCGGGGCGGGGAAGAGCACGCTCGTGGACTTGATCCCGCGCTTCATCGAGCCGACCGAAGGACTGGTCACGATCGATGGCGTCGACACGCGCAACATCACGCTGGCCTCGCTCCGCGCGCTCACTGGAATCGTGAGCCAGGATACCGTGCTCTTCAACGACACGGTGCGCGCCAACATCGCGTACGGATCGACGGACCGGTACACGCAGGCGCAGGTCGAGGCCGCGGCACGAGCCGCCAACGCGCACGCGTTCATCGCCGACCTGCCGCTTGGCTACGAGACCGTGCTCGGCGAGCGCGGCACGCGGCTCTCCGGCGGCCAGCGCCAGCGCATCGCGATCGCGCGCGCGCTGCTCATCGACCCGCCGATCCTCATCCTCGACGAAGCCACCTCCGCGCTCGACACCGAGAGCGAGCGGCTCGTGCAGGAGGCGATCGACCGGCTCCTCGCGGGACGCACCGTGTTCGTCATCGCGCACCGCCTCTCGACCATCACGCACGCCACGCAGATCCTGGTGCTCGATCGAGGCCGCGTGATCGAGCGCGGCACGCATGCCGCGCTGCTCGGGCTGGGCGGCGCCTACGCGCGACTGCACGGCTTGCAGTCGGGCGACTCCCCGGCATAGCGCGGCATGCGCGTCTGCTTCTACCACGCCGAACCGGAGTGGTCGGGGCGCGCGAGGGCCTTCGCCGACGCAGCCGCCGCGCTGCGCGGGCGCGGCTACGACGTGACGTTCGTCTGCCAACGCAGCAGCGTCGTCGAACGCCGGCTCGCGGCGGCGGGGCACGAGCCGATCGGCATTCGCACTCGGGGCAATTGGCTCGGCGTCGGCTGGCGCCTCGCCCGCGTGTTGCGGCGCAACTTCGTCGAGGCGGTGTTCGTGCACTCCGAACGCGAACAGCTCCAGGCCGCGGCCGCCGTGCGATTCGCCGATCGCGGCGCGATCGTGCGCCGCATGCCGCCGTTCGGCAGCCTCACGCTCGGCGGCGACGCGCGATTCGCCGCCCGAATCGCCGCCACGGGCTTCCTGTTCGCGTTCGACGCGGACCTTCGGGCCGCGCGCCCGCCGGCACGCGCGCTCGAGCCGTTCGTCGCGCCGCCCGGCATCGCGCCCGTGCCGTCGACGCCTTCCGCGCACGGGGACGGCGAACGTCGCATCGCCTGCTTCTTCAGTGAAGCGAGCCGCGGCGCCGTGTCCGTGGCGCTTCGCACCGTGGCGCTGCTCGAGGAACGGCATCCGGACGTTCAGCTCGTGCTGATCGGGCCCGGTGACCGGCGCGAGGCGCTGAAGCTGCAGTGCGCCGCGCTCGGCATCGTCCCGCGCGTCGAGATGCCCCGCGCCGACGCGACCGACGAGTCCGAACGAGCGGCGATCTCGGGCGCCGACTTCGGCTGGGTGCTCGCCACCGCCGACGACGCGATGTTCGCGACACTCGACTGCTTCGCCGCCGGCGTCCCGGTAATCGCGGAGCGAAATCCGCTCTCGGGACGGCTCGCGAGCGCCGGCGAGACGGGCGAGCTGACCGGCCCGCTCGATCCCGCGAACATGGCCGCCGTCTTTGCCGCGCTCCTCGCCGATGATGCGAGGCGCGACCGGCTCGCCCGCGGCGCACGCGCCGCGGTCGCGGCCTGGCCGATGGACGCGATGGCCGACGGCTTCATTCGTGCCGTCGCCGCGGCGCGCGACCGCACGCGGTGGCACGCGTAAACCCGGTGTAACTTTGGGTGTGCCTCCCACACTCGTTCACCGCCTCGAGTACGCAGCGCTCCGCGTCTTCAGCGGTGCCCTCTCGCTGCTGAACGTGCGCCGGGCCTCACGCGCGGCCGGCGCATTCACCGAGCTGGGGTATTCGCCTCTCGGCATCCGTCGCGGCGTGACGGAGCGGCAGATCGCGGCCGCGTTCCCCGAGTGGAGCGCGAAGAAGGTCGAGGAAGTCGCGCGCGAGTCGTACCGCAATCTCGGCCGCGTCGCGATCGAGGCCACGCTGCTTTCGCGCGGCACGGCAACGGACGTGCTCGACCTGTTCGGCCCGTCGCCGACGTGGAGCGTGGTGGAAGGGCCGCTGGCGAAGGGCCGCGGGGTGATCCTCGTCGCGGGCCATCTCGGCAACTGGGAACTCTCGGGCGCCTATGTGGCGGCGCGCGGGGTGCCGGTGCACCCGATCGCGCGCGGCATGTCGAACCCGCTATCCGACGCGTATTTCCGGCGCACGCGCGAGCGGCTCGGCATGCACATCATGCACGACCAGGAGGCCGTGCGCCGCGTGCCGCGCGTGCTGCGCGAAGGGCACGCCGTGGGTTTTCTTTCCGACCAGGCCACCGTAGGGCTCGCGTCGACCTTCGTACCGTTCTTCGGCCGGCCGGCGAAGACACCGCGCGGGGCGGCCGTGTTCGCGCTGCGCGGCGACTATCCGGTGGTGATGATCCACGCCGTGCGGCAGCCCGACGGCCGGTACGAGTTCGTCGCCGAGGAGATCCCGGTGACGCACAGCGGCGACCGCGAGCGCGACGTCGACGACGTGATGCTGCGATTCTCGCAGGCGCTGGAGCGAATGGTGCGCAAATACCCCGGACAATATTTCTGGCAGCATCGCCGCTGGAAGCATCAGCCGGACGACACGCCGCCGGAGCTGCGGGAACCCTGAGGAGATCATGAGCTACGACGTGATGGCGCTGAGGACGCGCGAGTTTCCCTGGGCGGAACGAGGCGAGTCGATCTACCTCGATCACGCGTCCACGGGGCCGATCCCGATGCGCACGCGCGACGCGCTCGCGGCGTTCGGGTTGCGGCGCGCCGAGCCGTTCCGGCTGACGCCGGACGATCTCTACCCGGTGCATGCGAAGGCGCGGGAGGCCTGTGCGCGCCTCATCGGCGCAAAGCCCTCGACGATCGCGCTGATGACGAATACGTCGCATGGCGTGAACCTCGCCGCGCGATCGTTGCCGTACGGGAAGGGCGATGTGATCCTCTCGACGCATGGCGAGTTCCCCGCGAATGTCTATCCGTGGATCGCCGCGGCGCGCGATCGCGGCGCGGAGTTCCGCCTGCTGCCACTCGCCGGCGACTGGCCCGACGAGGCGGCGCTGATGCGCGCGATCGAGACCGATCCGCGCGTCAAAGTCGTGTCGCTCTCGTGGGTGAGTTTCTGGAGCGGGTACCGCTACGACATCGCGGCGATCGGCGCGGCGTGCCGATCGCGAGGGATCCATTTCTTCGTGGACGCGATCCAGGGGCTCGGGCCGCTCGCGCTCGACGTCGTGGCGGCGAACGTGGACGTGCTCGCCTGCGGCGCGCAGAAGTGGCTCGTCTCGCCGTGGGGCGTGGGGTTCGCCTACGTACGCGAGGAGCTCATCGCGAAGCTCGAGCCCGCCGAGGTGGGGTGGTGGGCGCAGGCGACGAGCGGCGACTATGCGAAGTTCCTCGACTACGACGCGCGCTGGGCGGACGACGCCAGGCGGTTCGAGGTGATCACGCTCGATTTCGTGGGCTTCAACGCGATGGCGGAGTCGATCGCCCTGTTGCTCGAGACGGGACCGAAGGCGATCGAAGCGCACGTGACGGCGCTCGCCGACCGGGCGCTCGCGTTCGCGGACGACACCGCCGGTGTGGAGTTCGTGACGCCGCGCGAGCCGTCGCGCAGGGCGGGGGTGCTCGCGTTCCGCACGAAGGACGTGGCGAAGTCGAGCGACCGGCTGACGGCGGCGAAGGTCGCTCACAGCGTGCGCACCGGCTGCATCCGGCTGGCTCCGCACTTTTACAACACAATCGTCGAGCTTGATACGGCGCTCACGCTGCTGGCGTAGCTGTTGTTTGTAAGACATAACAGCATCGCTGTTAGCTGACAGCGATAAGACATTGGCTGTAAGACAACGGCGACCTCACCGAACTGCGCGCGGATTCGATTTACTCGGGAAGGTTTTGGTGACGGAGTGGTCGCATCGTTCGCGTACGCTCTGCTCATGCAGAACTACCATCAACTGTCTGTGTGGAGAAAAGCGCACGCGATCGCGCTCAACGTCCACAGACTCTCGGAAAGAATGCCGCGCGAAGGCAATTCCGGGTTGGTCGGCCAAGTTCGCCGTGCGGCCCTGTCGATTCCGTCGAATATCGCTGAAGGCGCCACTCGAGGGAGCGACAAGGATTGTGTCAAGTTCTTGCAGATCGCGCTCGCGTCCGCCGCGGAGGTCGAATACCAACTCGAGTTCGCAGCAGCAGCATCGCTGATACCGGCCGCCGAGTTCACGATTCGTCAACAAGAACTGACGGAAGTCCGCAAGATGTTAGCGGGCCTCATCAAGCGAATTCGCCAAACGATTCGGTAACGTCGCTGTTGTCTTAGAGCCAACGTCTTACAGCTGTCAGCTAACAGCGATGTCGTTAAGTCCTACAGCTGTAGTCTGGCGCCGTCAGCTCCCGATGCTCTCGCTGCTGGCGTAGCGCGCGGAGTCAGGCTGGCGAAGGCTCCGGATCTCGATTCGCGATGCGTTTCGGTTTCAGCATATCACCGATCTCGTCGTCGGCGTCGAGCGCGAAGTCGATTTCGCGGCCGATGCGTGTTGCCGCTTCGAGTGCTTCGGTGACCTGCGCGACGGGCGCGGAGCCGAGCTGAAGGCGGAGCAGGCCGAGACGGATGTTCTCGAGCGCGGTCACCGCGGTGGAGAGCTTCTCAGCGGCGTGGTCGCGCTGGTTGCGCAGCTCGGGATCGTCATTCTTCGAGAGCAGGTCGTCGAGCTTGTCGAGCGATTCGCGAAGCATGCTCGCCTCGGTCTCCAGGCGGCGAACGGTCGCGGGCACGGCCTTGAGGTCGCGGCGCAGTTTCTTGGGGAGCGCCTCAAACAGCGCGTCGGTTGCCCGGCCGAGGGCGACTTCGGTGTGCTGCGACAGCGATGCAGACGCGATTGCCCTTCGTTTGAGGCCGAGACCGGCGAGTCTCGTCAGGCGCTCACCCCACTTGCCGGTCCAGAAATCCAATCGGCCTTGGCCGAATTGTTTCAGCCACCTGCTCCGGGGTTTCGCGAGAATCGCGCCGACCGAGGAAGCGACGCCGATCACCGCGCCGAGAATGTCGACGAGAGTCAGCATCGCTGCTGGAACCGAGGACGAGATGCGCTGGCTGATGAGCAACGGTGTCACGATGGCAGCCACGCCCAAGCCGGTGAACGCCAGAACCCGCAGTGTCCGCTCGCTGATCGGCGTGAACGCTGGATCGAGGGCGATCTCTTCCCGGCGCTGATTCACGTGTGTGCGCAAGGCGTTGCGCATGTCCGCGAGATCGAATCCCTGTCTGAGCAACCGGCGCACATACACGACCTCGGGCGTGAGGTTGACCGCCACCGCCGCTCCGAAGCCAATGAGCAAGCCAAGAACAGGGTTGCCGAGAGCCACCAACGAGAGCGGGCCGCCGACGACCAAAAACGTCAGAATCACGCGAGTGGCGGTCGGAGTGTTCGCCTTCGACAGCCATACCCTGAGTGGCGCCGGAATCTCCCGCGGCTGCTCGAACGCCGAGTCCACCGCCTCGGCAAACGCCTCGCCCGTCAGCCACCGCCGGTCGCGATCCTTCTCCAGGCACCGCTCCACCGCGCCCGCGAGCTTTCGCGGAACATTCGGCGAGAAACTCTGCATGGGTTTTGCGCGCTGCGCGATGTGTGCCGCCATCACCTGCGTCGTCGTCGCGCCGTCGAACGGCAGCCGTCCGGTGAGCGCGTAGTAGCCGACGACGCCGAGCGAATAGATGTCGCTGCGCCCGTCCGTCGGCTGGCCCATCGCCTGCTCGGGGCTCAGAAAATGTGCGGTGCCGCGGATGTAGTTCGCGTCGATCGCGTCGTCCGTGCTCACGGCTCCAGCGAAACCGAAATCCGTCATGAGTGCGCGATTCGCGCCGCGCTCGAGCAGGATGTTGTCCGGCTTCACGTCACGATGCACGATCCCGCGCAGATGCGCATACGCGAGCGCCCAGCCGATTTCTCGCAGCACTCGCGAACCTTCAGAGGGTGACAACGGGCCGCGTGCACGCACGCGCTCGCCGAGCGTCTCTCCCTCGATGTACGCCATCACGAAAAACACGAACTCGCCGATCTCGTCGACGTGATGGATCGGCACGATGTTCGGATGGCTGAGCTGCGCCGCCATCTGCGCCTCGCGCACGAACTTCTCGCGCAGTTCCGGCCGCGCCGCGGCGAGCACGCGCGGCAGCACCTTGATCGCCACCGGCCGCGCGAGCCGCAGTTCGCGCGCGAGATAGACGATCCCCATCCCGCCGCGCCCGAGCTCGCGCTCGAGCGAGTAGCGCCCCGCCACAGCCTGCTGGAACGCGATGAACTCCGCATCCGGCGCCGTCGCAGTTCGGACCGGCAAGGGCGCTGCGGGCTGCGCCGACCGAGCAGGCTCCGACGAACGCGGTGTGCGCCAGTTCATCCGACGTCCGCGAGCGCGATGTCACGCCCGCCCTTGCGGACGAGGAACCATCTGCCGCGCACGGCCTTGTCGCGTGGCACCGTCAGGGAATCCGCCGGAAGCTTCTCACCGTTTACACTTACGCCGCCCTGCTGCACAAGTTTCCGCCCGGCGTTGCGCGAGAGCTCAAAGGCGGTCTCGAGCACGTCGAGCACACTCAGTTCCGCCGCTTTCGCGTACCGGACACTCGGAATCTCCGCCGCGAGCGTCGCGTACACGTCATCGGCGATCGCGCCCACGTCGATCTTCTTGTCGAAGATCACTCGCGACACCTCCGCCGCCACGCGCGCCGCGTCCGCGCCGTGCAGCAGCGTCGTCATCGCCGTCGCCAGCGTCCGCTGCGCCGCGCGCTCGTGTGGCGCCTTCGCGTGCGCGGCCTCGAGCGCCTCAATCTCAGCGCGCGACATGAAGGTGAACATGCGCAGGTACCGGCCCACGTCCGCGTCCTCGGTGTTGATCCAGAACTGGTAGAACTGGTACGGCGACGTCATCGACGGATCGAGCCACACCGCGCCCGCCTCCGTCTTGCCGAACTTCTTCCCGCTCGCGGTCGTGATCAGCGGCGCCGTGAGCACGTGCGCCTCTCCCCCCGCCGACCGGCGCACCAGCTCCATCCCCGCGGTGATGTTTCCCCACTGGTCGCTCCCGCCAACCTGCAGCGTGCAACCGTACTTCGTGAACAGCTGGAGGTAGTCGTATGCCTGCAGCAGCAGGTACGAGAACTCGGTGTACGAAATGCCGGTCTCGATGCGCGACTGCACCGAGTCCTTCGCCAGCATGTAGTTCACGCTGAAGTGCTTGCCCACGTCGCGCATGAACTCCACGGCGCCAACCTTGAGCAGCCAGTCGGCGTTGTTCGCCAGCGTCACGCCGTTCGTGTTCGCCGACGCGAACAGCCGCGAGAGCTGTCCGTGAATCCGTCCGGCGTTCACCGCGATCTCGTCGGCGCTCGCGAGCGGCCGCTCCTCCGACTTGCCGGAAGGATCGCCGATCATGGCGGTGCCGCCGCCCACGAGCGCGATCGCCTTGTGGCCGGCGCGCGCGAGGTGCACCAGCACCATCGTCGGCACGATGTTGCCGATATGCAGGCTTGGTGCCGTGGGATCGAAGCCGCAGTATGCGGTCACGGTGCGCCCGGCGAGGTGGGCGCCGAGGCCTTCGGTCTGCTGGTAGAGCAGTCCGCGCCAGGTCAGCTCCGCCAGCAACGTTTCGCGCGTGGTCATCGTCCAAACTTAGGCGGTGCCTGGAGTGCTGTCACTTCTGTCCCGTCCACCGTGCTTTCCGAACACCCCTCACTCGTCGCCGTCCCCGCTCGCCACTCCTCGTTACTTTTCTCCCGTGAAGCTGAAGCCCCGCACGCGCCGAATCGCCCTCATCGCGGGCGGCTCCGTCCTCCTCCTCGGCATCCTGACCGCCGCCGGCGGCTGGATGTTCGTCTGCCATGGCAACTCGTGCCCCTCGCTGGCGGGACTCGAGAAGTACCAGCCACGCCAGACCTCGCGGCTCTACGCCGCGGACGGCCGCCTCATCGCCGCCATCGGCACAGAGCGCCGCACCCTCGCGACGCTCGACCAGATCCCGAAGCAGGTGCAGGACGCATTCGTCATCGTCGAGGACAAGCGCTTCTACTCGCACGGCGGGATCGACTTCCTGCGCATCTTCGGCGCCGGCTTCGCGAACCTGCGCGCGGGCGGCATCGCGCAGGGATTCTCGACGATCACGATGCAGCTCGCGCGAAATCTCTTTCCCGAGCGCCTCAACGCCCGCGAGAAGACACTCGGCCGCAAGCTCCGCGAGGCGAAAGTCGCCCGCGCCATCGAGGCGAAGTACACGAAGGATCGCATCCTCGAGCTGTACCTGAACCAGATCTACCTTGGCAACGGCGCCTTCGGCGTCGAGACCGCGAGCGAGCGCTACTTCGGCAAGCCGGTTCGCGACCTCAATCTCCCGGAAGCCGCGATGCTGGCGGCGCTCCCCAAGGGACCCGAACGCTACAATCCGCGCCGGTGGCCGGAGCGCGCGGTGCAGCGGCGCAACGTCGTGCTCGATCTCATGCGCCGCGCGGGCAGCATCAGCGGGGCAGATGCCTCGCTCGCGCGCGCCTATCCGCTGCGCCTCGTGCGGCGAAGCGGCGCCACCGGCGAAACGGCGCCCTATTTCGTCGAGTACGTCCGGCGCCTGCTCGACGAAAAGTTCGGTCAAGCGCTGTACGAGCAGGGCATGAAGGTCTACACCACGCTCGACCTCGACCTGCAGGGCTCCGCCGAGCGCGCGCTCGACCGGCAGCTCCGAGCCGTGGAGAGCGGGCAGTTCGGTGCATACACGCATCGCACGTACGAGCAGTATCTCGCACGGGCCTCGGGTTCGTCCTCGCAGGAAGACAACGTCGTGTCGCCCTACCTGCAGGGCGCGTTCGTCGCGATGGATCCGCGCACCGGCGCGGTGCGCGCGCTCGTGGGCGGCCGGGACTTCGACGATTCGAAGTTCGACCGCGCGACGCAGGCCAAGCGCCAGCCAGGCTCCACGTTCAAGCCTATCGTCTACTCGACCGCGATCCAGAGCGGCCGTCCGGCGAGTTACATCATCGACGACGCGCCCATCGAGCTCGCGCAGATGGATTCCACCAAGCCGTGGATCCCGGCGAACTTCGACCTGAAGTTCGAGGGGCCGATCCCGATGCGCAGAGCGCTCTACATGTCGCGCAACCTGCCCGCCATCCGGCTCGGCATGGAGATAGGCGAGGAGAGCATCGTGGCGATGGCGAAGCGCTTCGGCATCACGACACCGGTGCCGCCCTATCCGTCGATCAACATCGGGTCGGCGGACGTGTACCCGATAGAGATGATCGCCGCGTACTCGACCTTCGCGAACCTCGGGATGCGAACGTCGGCGAATCCGATCATCCGCGTAGAGGATGCGAAGGGCACGGTGTTGTGGGCGCCGGAGGCCGAGCGCGAGCAGGTGCTCTCACGCGAAGAGGCGTGGCTGATGGTGGACATGATGAAGGACGTGGTGAGGAAGGGAAGTGCGGCGAACGCTGTGTGGGGCGCTGGTTTCACGCTTCCCGCCGGCGGCAAGACCGGAACCACCAACGATTACTCCGATGTCTGGTTCATCGGATACACCGCGGATCTCGTCGCGGGAGTCTGGATGGGGCTCGACAATCCGCAGAAGATCATGGCGAACGCGCAGGGCGGACGGCTGGCGGCGCCGGCCTGGACGTCGTTCATGCGTGAGGTGTACGAGCGGCGTCCATCGCCGCCGGACTGGCCGCGGCCGTCGGCGATCACCACTCGGGTGGTGGATGGCGGCACGGGGCTGCTGCATGGTCCGGGGTGTCCGGTCGAGGACGCATACACCGAGTATTTCCTGCCTGGGACGGAGCCGACCAAGGAATGTCCGCGGCGAACCACCATCATGGGCAAACCCTAGATGCAGACTGAACGCTGTCACCTGACAGCCGTCAGTTGACAGCTGCCGGAGAACGACCGGGGCGACCGGATCGTGCGCGGTACAACGCGCGCATCGTGAGACCAGTGAGCGGGCCGGACATCGAGAGCGGCACAGTCGTTGTCGATGGGGACATCATCAGCTGGGTCGGGCCGCGTGCGCTCGCGCCTCCCGGGCGCGACGTGGAGCTTGGCGACGTGATTCTCGCTCCGGGTCTCGTCAACGCACATACGCACCTCGATCTCACGGTCATGCGAGGACGGTTCGGGGGGCTCTCGTTCTTCGAGTGGATTCGGGCGCTCACCGCGGCCCGCGCCGGGCTGTCAGCCGAACAGCTTCTCGACAGCGCGCGGGGCGGCATCCGCGAGGGGCTGCTCGCGGGCATCACCACCTACGCGGACACCACGCCGGGCGACGCGCCCTTCGAGGCGATGCTGGAACTCGGCGTGCGCGGGATCGCCTATCGAGAGGTGTTCGGGCCGGATCCGCGGCAGTGCGAGGCCTCGATGGCCGGACTGCGCGAAGCAGTCGCCGCGATGCGGGCGAGAGAAACGCCGCTCGTGCGGGTCGGTCTCTCGCCGCACGCGGCGTACTCCGTGAGCGACGAGCTGTTCACTGCCGTCGCGGATTTCGCGCGGAGCGAGTCCCTTCCGATCGCCACGCACGTCGCCGAGAGCGAGGACGAATCGCAGCTCGTGTCGAACGGCGATGGCGTGTTCGCAGTGTTTCTTCGCGGACGCGATATCACCGTGAATCCGCGCGGCCGCACGCCAGTCGACGTGCTCGAGCGCCGCAGCGTGCTCGGCCCAAACGCCCTGCTCATCCACTGCATTCGCTGCGACGAGCGCGACATTGTCACGATTGCGAAACACCGGTGCGGCGTGGCGACGTGCCCGATGTCGAACCGCTATTTCGGGCACGGAGCGGCGCCGGTCGCGGCGATGCGCGACGCGAACGTCCGCGTGGGCGCGGGATCCGACTCGATGGCGAGCAACGATCGCATGGACGTGCTGCGCGAAGCGCGACTCGCGCTGGGCGCCGGCGCCCGCGAGCGCGAAGTGTGGGAACTCGCGACGCTCGGCGGTGCGCGCGCGCTGGGGCTCGATCACGTCATCAGTTCGCTCGAGGCGGGGAAGCAGGCGGATCTGGCGGCGTTTCCGCGCGGCGCCGACCCGGGCGGGCCGACGCGCGCGAGCTTCGTCGCGGTCGCGGGGCGGGTGCTGGTAGAGGACGGGCAACTGCACGGTTCTCCGTGAGCGCACGGAGGGTGAAGGACGAGTAATAGGTCATTGGTCATTGGTGCTTGGTTGTTCGTAAGCCAACGACCAATGACCAACGACCAATGACTTTCTACTCGCAGTAGTTCACCCTCCCTAGCAGTAACCCCGTACGCCTCATTACAGTTAAATGACTCCGATCGAGGAGATAAAGTGGCGCACGATGGAGGAAAGGGTCCGACCGCGAAAATCTGGCGTGATGGCGTGCTCGTCGACTGGGCGGACGCTACCATCCATGTACTCGCGCACTCCGTTCACTACGGCTCGAGCGTCTTCGAAGGCGTTCGCTGTTACGAGGGGCCAAACGGCGCCGGCGCCGTGTTCCGCCTGCGCGACCACATGCGCCGCCTCCGCGACTCCGCGAAGATCTATCGCCTGGAGATGAAGTACTCCATCGATGACATGGTGAGCGCGGTCGTCGAAACCGTCGCCGCAAATGAGCTCACGGAGTGCTATATCCGTCCCCTCGTGATGCGCAGCGGCGAGCAGATGGGGATCTGGTCCAAGGACATTCCGGTCGAGACGTTCATCATCTGCTACCGCTGGCCGACGCTGCTCGGCGCGGCGGCGGTGGAATCGGGTGCGGATGTCCGTGTCTCGAGCTGGCGCCGCGCGGCACCCGACACCTTCCCCACGCTCGCAAAGGCCGGCGGGAACTACCTGAACTCGCAACTGTCCGCGATGGAAGCGCGACTGGACGAGTACGCCGAAGGCATCATGCTCGATTCCAACGGCTGGGTGGCGGAGGGCAGCGGCCAGAATCTCTTCGTCGTGCGAGACAATACGCTGTACACGGCGCCGATTTCCTCCGGCATCCTGCACGGCATCACACGCGACTCCGTCATGAAGATGGGCGTGGATCTCGGTTACGAAGTGAAAGAGATGGTGATGCCGCGCGAGTTCCTCTACATCGCGGACGAAGCCTTCTTCTGCGGCACCGCGGCCGAACTCACTCCCATCCGCTCGATCGACCAGCTGCCGGTCGGAAACGGCAAGGTTGGCCCGATCACCCGGAAGCTGCAGGAGCAGTACATGGGCATCGTCCGTGGCACGATTCCCAGTCGAGCTGGCTGGCTCACGCCTGTACCCGTGGCGGAGCCTGCAGCGAGCGGCCGCTGATGCTCGGCTGCCTGGCGCTCAACTCGTCGTTCGAACCGCTCACGATGGTGCCGCTCCGACGAGCGCTGCGCCTCGTGATTGACGGCAAGGCGGAAATCGTCGAAGCCGATCACGAGGCGCTCGTGCGATCCGAGCGGCTCGCGTATCCGCGGCCCATCGTGATCCGCCTCGCGAAGTTCATTCACGTGCCGCGCCGGTTCCGCCGTCAGGTGACGAACACCTTCCTCTTCGCGCGCGATCGGTACACCTGCCAGTACTGCGGGCGTCCGTCGGTCCAGCTTCGTCCGCGCGAGGCCCTCACACGCGACCACGTGGTGCCGCTCTCGCGCGGCGGCCTCAACACCTGGACGAACGTCGTGACCGCATGCAGCGCCTGCAACACGAAGAAGGCGGACCATCTCCCGGACGAATGCGGCATGTACTTGCTGCACCCGCCGGTGGAGCCGCACTTCGTTCACCTGTCATGGGCCGTGCGGCGCCTCACGCCCACGCAGGCGAAGTACATCAGGATGTTCTACGGCGCCGGAGTGCTGCACCAGATCGAGGCGCTCGAGAATCGCGGGCTCGCTCATCCGAATCGGGTCGCTCGACTGAAGAACGGGTGAGGCGAGAGCAGTACTGGTGAGGGGTGAGGAGTGCGCCATGACACTCCTCACTCCTCACTTCGTTCTCACCCCGCGAAGCAGTAGCTGCAGCCGTGTTCCTGCGCGCGACCCACGGCCAGCATGCCGCTCGGCACGAGCATCGCGAGCCGCCTACGGCACCTGGAACGTAGCGGTCGCCGCTTCGAACTCGCGCGAGTCTCCGCCGAGCAGGCGCGACGTGAGATAGCGGATGGTGCGCGTGAGCGCGGTGCCGGGATTGCGATCACCATGGATCGCGGGCTCCAGCTCGCCCTTCAGCCAGCCGTTCACTTCGTCGAGATCGGAGGCCCCGAGAATCTGGACGTNNGTGGGCCGGGCGATCGCGCCCTCGGCGTCCTCCACGCGATCGAACTTGCCGAGCGCGAGAAGACGGTCGTTCACGTCCTGAACCACCTGGTACTTCTTCTCCATCGCGCTGTAGGTCACCAGCACGTCGTACTCCGCGCGGCGTTCGATCTGGTTCCCGAAGGTGCCTTCGGACCAGAGCGTGACCATGAAATGGAAGCGCGCGGGAAATCCCGCCGCGAGCGGATCGCGTGCGCGTGGACTCGAGAGCATGTCGGTCGCGATCACGAGCGGCCCAACGCGCGTGAGCTGATCGGCCGCCGGAAGCCTGACCTCGAGTGTGGGGGCCCGTTGCGCGTGCAGAGCGCTCCCGCTCGTGAGCAGGAGCGTTACCGCGAGGGCCACGCGCAACGGCGCTCGCTGCACTCGCTAGAATCTCCGCGTCAGTCGCACGATGAAACGCGGCGTTTCGGAGCCGTCGCTCACCGCCTTCGCCGCGTACACGCCGATCCCGCCGAAGTCGATGCCGAGGCCGACGTCCGTCTTGAAAGACGCGAGCGGCGGAAGCAGACCCGAGGGATACGACGCGCCGCCGTCCTGCGGCCCCACGAGCCAGCCGCGGCCGATGTCGGTGAAGAGCACCCATTCCATCCGGCCGTTCAGGCCGGGACGCCACCAATCGTCCGACGCGTCGTCACGAAGCGAGCCCGCGAACAATCGCGAACGGAGCTCGACCTGCACGAGCGCCACGCGATCGCACTGGCCGGGGGTGCCGGCCTGCGCGACACCGTTCGAGCACTGCAGCACGTCGGGCGTCATCCCCGTTTCGCGAAACCCGTATCCGGTCAGCGTGCCGGGGCCGCCCAGCGACAGCTTCCGCTCGGTCGGGAGCGGATCGCCCGCCAGCCATCCGCCGGCGACGAGGCGCACGTTGAGCGACATGCTCGGTGCGATGCTGTTGTAGCGTCGCAAGTCGAGGAATCCCCGCGTGTAGCNNCTGCCCCGCGCCCTGCTCGAGCTCACCTGTCAGGTACCATCCCAACCACGGTGAGCCGTCGCGATCGCGAGTGTCGATGCGCAAACGCGTCGTGAGCAGATGCATGTCCCCAGTATCCATGAACGGATTCGGCCGCCACGTGTCGTCGTTGCGAAACAGCGTCCACGGATCGCGCTGGCGGACGTCGCTCCACTGCTCGTCGCTGAGCGATACCGTCAGGTCCGCGTCCTTGCCGCCCTGCAGACGCACGAAGCCTTCGCCGCCGTGCCGTCCGTAGTAGTCGCGGAAGTCGCGATGCAGCACCACCGACGCGAGGCCGACCTCGCCGCTCTCCATCTGCCACGATTCGGTCGGCTCCACCAGGTCGAACGCGCGCGCGCCCACCGCGACCCCGATCGGCTTGCCGAACTGCACCTCGGCCTTCACGTCGTGGCCGAGCGTTTCCTCGCCCCACTTCAACGGGCTCGCGGAGCGCACCACGCCGAACGCCTCGATGTTGATCTTGCCCCAGGCGGGGAAACGCTGGAAGCGCGGCCCGACGACGAATGACCATCCCTCCACGCGATCGTACGCGCGCGACGCGACGTAGAAGAAATCCGTGTACGCCTCGCCGCGGCGAATGTCGTTCAGCACGTGATGCCGCTTCCACCACGTGTCGTCGTACTCCGGCTCGCGCTCGGCGACGAGGCGATCGCCGTCGAGATGATAGCGCAGCAGCTCGACCTGTTTGAGCGTCTCGCCGTCGATGCGGGCGCCGTCGGCACTCGTAACGCTGCCGCCGACGATCACGAGCTTGCTGTCGATGCGCGCGCCGCGCGCGAGGCGCACGTCGGCGTTGATCGCGACGAGCGAGCCCTGGATGTGCCCCGCGATCGTCACGGGACCGTTGAGCACCGCGACGTTGCCCGGGATCACCGACGAGGCCGGCACGTCGAACGCGCCGTTCATGCGCTTCGTCGCGGGTGCGTTGTAGAGCTCGACGGCCCCCTGCGCGGCCGGAGAGAGCCGGGCTTCGGTGCTGTCGTGCTGCTGCGCGAGCGCCGGCCGCCAGGCGGTCACGAGGAGACCGCACCACAGCGTGAGGGCGAACGAGAATTGCCGATGCGAGCGTTGCATCATTCCTCCCTGTGTGAACGAACCGGGCAGGTGAAAAGCACGATTCGTGCCACCGTGCGAGCCGGTCAAGAACGGGCGGGCGTCACTCACCCGGCGCGGTTATGCCGAGCCGTTTCATCCTTCTATAAAGGTTCGGCCTGTCCGTGCGCAGGCGGCGTGCCGCCTCCGCCACCACGCCGTTCGCGGCCGAGAGGGCGCGCTCAATTAGGAGACGCTCGTACTCGTCGAGCGTGTCACTCAGCGTCAGTTCCGACTGGACGAGATCGGGGAGGGGCGGCGCCGAGACGCCGTCGCCCATTGGGAGGACTGCGGCGACCTCCGCAGCGCCTATCGTCTTTCCCGCGTGCAGGATCGAGAGCCGCTCGACGATGTTCGCGAGCTCACGAACGTTGCCCGGCCACCGGTGCCGCGCGAGCGAGCGGATCGCCTCGTCGGTCCACTCGGGAGGGGCCTGACCCGAGCGGCGTCGCAGCAATGCGGCAAAGTGGCGCACGAGCGCGGGAATGTCCGCGGGCCGCTCGCGCAGCGGCGATACCGCCACGGGAATCACGTTGAGCCGGAAGTAGAGATCCTCGCGGAAGAGCCCGGCCTTCACGGCGCGCTCGAGATCGTGATTCGTGGCCGCGAGAATTCTCACGTCGATCCGGATCGGCTTCCCGCCGCCCACGCGCTCGATCTCCTTCGCCTCGATCGCGCGCAGCAGCTTGGCCTGCGCTTCGGCGCCGAGATCGCCGACCTCGTCGAGCAGGAGCGTGCCCGTGTGCGCCAGCTCGAAGCGGCCCAGCCGTCGCTCCGTCGCGCCGGTGAAGGCGCCGCGCTCGTGGCCGAACATCTCGCTCTCGACGAGATCGCGCGGGATTGCCGCGCAATTCACGCGCACGAACGGCCGCTCGCGCCGCGGGCTCTGCGCGTGGATCGCCGCCGCCACGAGTTCCTTTCCCGTTCCGCTCTCGCCGGTGATCAGCACGCGTGCATCGCTCGGAGCGATGCGCTGGATCATCGCGCGCAGCTCGCGCATCGAGGGGCTGTCGCCGACGAGCTCCCCGATCAGGCCGAGGTCCGCGCGCAGCGCCGTGCGCTCGCGGCGCGCCATGCGGAGCTCGAGCGCGCTCGCGATCGCGAGGAGGACGCCCTCCGGCGTGAGGGGCTTCTCGAGGAAATTCACCGCACCGAGGCGTGTCGCCTTCACCGCGTCGGCGAGCCCGGCGCGGCCGCTCATCATGATCACGGGCAGCTCGGGAAAGCGCTCGCGCAGCCGTTCGAGCACCGCCATCCCGTCCATTGCGCCGGGGATCATGAGGTCGAGCAGCACGAGGTCGGGCTCGAAGTCGTCGGCACGCGCGAGACCGCCGGCGCCGTCCGCCGCGTCGCGCACCTCGAACCCCTCCGACGTGAGGAGTGCGCCCACCATCCGGCGGATGTTCGGCTCGTCGTCGATGATCAGGACTGACGGCATTACGAGGCGGAAGCCGGAAGCCGGAAGCCGGAAGAGCGAAGACCGAACGTCAACATTGCGAGCGCGCTCAATGCTGCACCGGCGGAAGCTTCGAGAGCTCACCGCGGTCGGCCAGCACCCTCGTGACGAATCGCTGGCCTTCGGAAATCCGCTCGACTTCGACCGCGACGCTCTCTACCGCGCGCTCGATGCGTTCGAGGCGCTCGGTGACGTCGGCGGGAATCGCGGCCTGCGACGCACCCCGACCTTCTATGCGCCGCGACCACGCGCGCACGAGCGGAAAGAGCACAACGCCGAGCACGCCGAATACGATCGCGGCCATCATCACGTCTTCGGTCATGGCGAGTTCCCCCTCGTGGCGTCCGGTCGCGGCAGCGCGCCCGCCGCAGCGTGCTCGCCGCGCTCCGCGAGCAGCTTCGTGAGAAAGCGCTGGTTCTCGGAGATGCGCTCGATTTCTATCGCGACGGAATCGATCGCGCGTTCCATGCGTTCCATCCGCTCGGCGGACTCGACCCGGGCAGTCGGCACCCTCGACTGGTTCTCGATCTTCTTCGCCCATGCCTTCACGAGCACGAGCACGCTCGTTCCGGCGAACACGACGGCGATGAGCGCTCCGATGTCTTCCGGCGATGCTGCCATCATTCCTCCACTTCGGTGGTGCGTGAAGGGAAGATAAGGCGAATCTCCGTTCCCGATCCACGCGTGCTCTCCGCTTCGACCCGTCCTCCGTGCGCGAGCACGGTCTGCTTCACGATCGCGAGTCCGAGCCCCGTGCCGCCCGTCTTGTCCGTTACGTACGGCTCGAAAATCGAGCCGAGCCGTTCCGGCGCGATGCCGACGCCCGTGTCGCGAATCGCGATCACGATCTCTCTCCCGCCAGCGGCGCTCCGAGCCCACACGCGCGCCGCGATCTCGCCGTTCGCACCGCACGCCTCGACCGCGTTCAGCAGCACGTTGGCCACCGCGCGGCTGAGCGCGTCGTGGTGCACATGCAGCAGCGGCACGCCGGGCTCCGCCTCCACCGTGTACGACAGGTGCGACGGCACGGACGTTCGAGCGGCCGCCCGCACCAGATCCGCCACGTCCACGTCGGACGCCGGCCCCTCCGGCAGCCTGCCGAACTGCGCGAAGCTGCGGGCCATGGCTTCCAGTCGGGCCGATTCGGTCGACAGCACCTCGACGGCGTCGGCGAGTTCCGGCGGCACGCCGCGTTTCAGCCGTTCCACCGCGAAGCGGATCGGCGTGAGCGGGTTCTTCAGCTCGTGCGCCACCTGTCGCGCCGACTCGCGGAACGCGGCGAGGCGCTCGGCCTCGATCGCCGCGCGGCGGCCCGCCTCGACGTCCGTCGCCATCTGCCGCATGCCGTCGCGCAGCACGCCGAACTCGGGCGCGCCGCGCGCACCGGCGACCACCGGGAGCGGCTCGCCGCGCCGGATGCGCTCCGTCCATCCCACGAGCTCGTGCAGAGGCCGGCTCAGCTGCCTGCTGAGGTGGCCCGCCGCCCGTGACGCCAGCAGGGTGAGCAGCGCGAGGCCCACGAGACCGGTGATCAGGAGAACGGGAACGAACCGTTGCGTGAGGAACTCGAACCGGTGTGCGTACGACACCGACGTGGCCACCTGGCGCTCGTGTTCCGCGAACACGCGCTCATCGTCGGCCGACCGCGGCGCGCGGCGCGCGACCTCGAGCGCCTTTGCACCGCTTGCCGCCACGCTGTCCCACGCCGCGGTGCCGCTCAGCTTCGGCAGCAGCCACGCCGTCGTGCCGCTCCACGCCAGCGTGAGCACGATCGAGGGCACGAACGCGAACAGCGCGAGAATGAGAAACAGCCGGGAGCGATAACCGAGTCGCTTCACTGACGGGAAGTACGGGTGAGGGGTGAGGAGAGTTTCGGTTCGAACTCAGTGAGGGGTGAGGAGTGTGCTCCTCTGGGCCGGATACGGGGTGAGCACGCTTCCCCTCCCAACATAGGGGCGCGCCGCTGGCAATGCACCCCAAAAGGTGACAAACGCCTTCATCCCCATTAGGTTACGGGCACGATGCGCTGAGCGCGTCGATGATCGCCGCGGCTTTATAAGGAACACGCAGCCCCGATCACCGGCACGTCCGGCGCCTCGGGAAACCGAAGGGGCAACGGCGTCTGCGCCATCACCGTCTCCCGGGTCCGCGGTAGCAAAGCAAGAGGAAAACCGCCCCGGAAGAGCTGATGAGCGTGCTCGCAACAGCGCTCTTTCATCATAGTCCGGGCAGCTGCACTCGCAGCGAGTCCGCCGCGCCAAATGCGCGCGGCAACAGCGCGAAGTGCGCCCGGCCAACGGCGAGCAGCAACAGAACATGAAGTCACGTCATTCGCACCTCGCGTCCACGCGTGCGCCCATCGCGCCCATGCACCGTGGTCCCCAGGCACACGCCGCCCCGTCGGCGCTCGGCGGTCCGCTGGTCCACGCGCCGAACGCCGCGCTCCTCATCGACTTCGACAACGTCACGATGGGGATCCGCTCCGACCTCCAGACGGAGCTCCGCAACCTTCTTTCCTCCGACATCATCCACGGCAAGGTGGCGGTCCAGCGCGCCTACGCCGACTGGCGCCGCTATCCGCAGTACATCGTGCCGCTCTCCGAGGCGTCGATCGACCTCATCTTCGCGCCGGCGTACGGCTCGTCGAAGAAGAACGCGACCGACATCCGCCTGGCGATCGACGCGATCGAGCTCGTGTTCACGCGTCCCGAAATCGGCACGATCATCCTGCTCTCCGGCGACTCCGATTTCTCGAGCCTCGTCATCAAGCTCAAGGAGTACGGCAAGTACGTGATCGGCGTCGGCATCCGCGAGTCGTCGAGCGACCTGCTCGTGCAGAACTGCGACGAGTACTACAGCTACAACGCACTGGCGGGGCTGGTGAAGTCCGGCGAGAACGAGGGCGCCGCCAAGTACGATCCGTGGGAGCTCGTCACGGAGTCGATCACGCGCATGGTGCGCAACGGCGACGTGATGCGCTCGGACCGCCTCAAGCAGGTGATGCAGGAGATCGACAACTCGTTCGACGAAAAGAACCTCGGCATCTCGAAGTTCTCGAAGTTCTGCCTCGAGGCCGCGCAGAAGGGGCTCCTGGTCGTGAACAAGCTGGAGAACGGCCAGCTCGAAGTCGCGCCGCCCACCGCTGCCGACAGGAGCGCCGCTCCGGCTCCCGCGGCCGGCACCGCACGCGCGCCATCCGCGCCGCGGGCGGCGCCATCCGCCCCGGCCGCCGAAGGTGAAGATCGCGAGCCCCGCAGCCGGCGCGGGCGCCGCGGTGGACGCGGCCGCAATCGAGGCGAGCGTACGGAAGCATCGTCGGCGGTCACGGCGGAGCACGCGATCGTCACGGCAGCGATCGATCAGTCGCGGATCGTGACGCCCGTGTCGCCGATCATGGCGGTGCCGGCAGTGCCGGCGGCGCCTGCGATCGTGCCGGTGGAAGCAACGCCGCGGGAGCATAGGGTGCCCGCCGCACCGCGCGANNGATTCGTCGATCGGCGTCGCCGGAATTCGCCTCACACGCGACGAAGCGTTCTCGCTCGTTCGCGACGCCGTGGCGGCACTCGCCGTCGGCGACGACGCGGTGCCCAGCGAGCGCGTGCGGCAGAAGGCGTTCGCGCTCCTCGGCCGCGACAGCGAAAGTCTCAGCGAACGGAACTTCGCGCGCATCCTGCGCGACGCGCACGACGGGGACGTGGTAGACCTTCGCAAGCGCGGCGACGCGTTCGAGGTGGCAGCGGCGCAGAGCGTGGCGAGCGTTGCCGATCAACTCGAAGTGAAGGACGCGGCGCTGAAGGCCGCCGCCGCGCAGGAGAAGGCGGCGAACACCGTGGTCGTCCCGCGCGGCATGGGAATCCGTGGCGCGCCGGCTCGTGGCGGTCGCGGCGCGTTCGGCGGCAAGGTCGCCGCGACGCCGCCGAACCTGCTGTTGCTGGGCGTCGTCGATGACTCGCCGGCCGCGGGCGCGGAAGCGTCAGCCGACAAGCCCGCGCGCCGCAGCCGCGGTCGCGCCCGGAAGGACGAAGCAGGGACCGAATCGGGCGCCGCCGATGAAAAGCCGGTTCGCACGCGAGTCCCGCGTCCCAGGAAGCCCAGCACCACGGCGTGACTGGTGGAACCAGGCGGCCGCTGCCGGCGGCGTTCTACGCGCGCCAAACGGAACTCGTGGCGCGCGAGTTGCTGGGCGCGGTGCTCGAATGCACCGTGCGCGGCACGCGCTGCCGCGGCAGGATAGTCGAGACCGAGGCATATACGGGCGAGGAGGATCTTGCCTGCCACGCCGCCGCGGGCCGTACGGCGCGCACGGAGGTTCTGTACGGGCCGGCGGGGCGCGCGTACGTGTACTTCATCTATGGCATGCACTGGTGCGTCAACGCGGTCACGCGGCGCGCCGGGATGCCCAGCGCCGTTCTCATCCGCGCGGTCGAGCCGCTCGACGGAATCGAGGCGATGCGGCGGCGGCGCCATGGACGACCGGACCGCGAGCTGACCAACGGGCCTGGGAAGCTGTGCGAGGCATTCGGGATTTCGGGGCCGTTGCATCATGGGGCATCACTGATTTCGTCACCCTTGCGGATTCTCGCCGGAGAGCGGGTTCCGGATGCGGATGTCGCGGTCACGCCTCGGATCGGGATTTCCAGGGCGGCGGCGGAGCCGCTGCGGTGGATCGTGCGGTCGAGCGCGTTCGTGTCGGGGAAGCGGCGGAGGCGTGATGAGAGGTGAGAAGCGACATGGATACGGGATCCGGAATTTCGACCCAATGCGGAATGCGGGGCTGGGATGCAGGAAGCGGGAAAGTGCGGATGCGGGATGCGGAAGGGATGCGGAATGCTGGACGAGTGGTGAGAAATGAGAAAGGGCCCGACCTCGAGTGAGTCGCGCCCTTCGTCGTTCCATATGCCCGCATCCATCTCAAATATCGTTTCTGATCCCGCATCCCGCATCCGCGCTTTCCCGTACTCTGCATCCCAACCCCGCATCCCGCATCACGGCTACCACTTCTCGATGGAAGTCCCAAAGTTGTACCGAAGCCCCAGCGCCCAAATCGTGGTGAATCCGGTCCCGTTGAGATACCAGTCGGACTTCCCCTGCGTCGGCATCACTGTCAACTGCGCGAACGGCGCAAACTTCTTGTAGACGTACATCAGGCCTACGTCTCCGAACGCCTTGCCCATCGCACGCGCGTTGACGATCGCTGTATGGTTTGAATCCGCGGCCGCCTGCGTCGGGAACGTGTTGCACCCGGAGCAAGTCTTGAGCGCCGCCGAATTGATGAAGTTGAACGAGTAGCCGACGCCGGCGTACGGCTTGAACGCCCGATACTCCGGAGTAAAGAACATCAGCGCGAAGCCGAGCCGGCGCATGTCGTTGATGTCCACCGCGAGCGGTGCCGGGCCGGTGGGGCTGGCGATCGACGAGCTCGTGCTGAAGTACGACTGGTCGGCAAAAATGTTGAGCGCGAACTTCGCGCGCGTCAGCATCCAGTCCGCGCCGATCGTCGGTGCATTCGTGCGCATGTTCGCCGCGCCGAACGCCGTCGCGAAACTCGTGTATCCGCCGTACGCGCCCCAGTACCACGAGTCCGCAAAGCCCTGCGTCGCCGACTGCGCGGCGCCCACCGACGGCATGAGCCCTGCCGCGCCTATTGCGGCCAGCGAGAGGACGACGAGACGAGACGATCGCATACGCTATACCTCGAAATGGAGGATCCTTTCGGTGATCTCATCGGGGCTCCGCCGACTCCCACAGCGCGCGCCGTCGCGGGCGGCACTCCGCCACCGGGGTGCCTTCTTGGGCCTCCCGGAGCTTCATGGGTGGGACGATGATGAGGTCAAACTGGTCACTTAACAGACGGCAGACGGCAGACGGCAGACGGCAGACGGCAGACGGCAGACGGCAGACGGCGGACGGCGGACGGCAGACCGCCGTCTGTCGTCCCAACTGCCGTCCGCCGTCTACTTCAGGATCCCGACCTTCCCCGCGACCTTCCGGATGCTCTCGACCGCGCGATCCAGGTCCGCCCGCGAATGCGCGGCCGAAACCTGGCAGCGGAGCCGTGCGGTGCCGTGCGGAACCACCGGAAAACCGAAGCCCGTGACGAAGATCCCCTCGTCGAGAAGCATCTCGCTCATCCGGATCGCATCCGCCGTCTCGCCGATGATGATCGGGACGATCGGCGTCTCGCCCTCGAGCGGCTTGAGGCCCCCGCTTACCAGCGCGGCGCGGAAGTGGCGCGTGTTCTCGTGCAGCGTGCGGACCCGCTCCGGATGCGCCTCGATGAAGCGCACCGCCGCCAGGGCGCTGGAGGCGACGGTCGGCGGCAGCGCGTTCGAAAAAAGCTGGGGACGCGCGCGTTGTGTGAGCATGTCGCACAGCGATGCAGGTCCCGCGACGAACCCCCCGGACGCACCGCCGAGCGCCTTGCCGAGCGTCGAGGTGATGACATCGACTTCGCCGAGCACGCCGAAATGCTCCGGCGTACCGCGTCCGGTCGCGCCGATCACGCCCGTCGCGTGCGAGTCGTCGACGATCAGAACCGCGTCGTGATCGCGCGCGATCTGGAGCAGCTGGGGAAGCTTCGCGATGCTCCCTTCCATCGAGAAGATTCCGTCGGTCCAGATCAGCCGCCGCTTCGCGCCCTTGTTCGCCTTCAGTTTGGCGACCAGGTCATCGAGGTCGCCGTGCGGATACACGGCCGTCGTGCACTTGGTGATCGCCTTCGCGAGGCGAATCGAGTCGATGATCGACGCATGATTCAGCGCGTCGGAGCACACGAAGTCGCCTTCTTCGACGACCGTCGAGGTGAGCCCTTCGTTCGCATTCCACGCGGCGACGAACGACATCGATGATTCCGTCCCGACGAACCGCGCGAGTGCCTGCTCGAGGTCGCGGTGGATCGTGAACGTGCCGCAGATGAACCGCACGCTTCCGGTGCCCGCGCCGTACTTCTCGAGTCCGTCGATCCCCGCCCGCACGACGCTCGGCTCGTCGCACAAGCCGAGGTAGTTGTTGGAGGAGAGGATCAGGACGTCGCCGCGGCCCTCCATCTGCACATGCGCCGACTGCGGCGATTCCAGGTAATTGAGGGTCTTGTAGACTCGCTC
>PMYN01000124.1 GCA_003171215.1 Gemmatimonadota bacterium
AAGATCACGCCCGACGCGAAGGTGCTGTACGTCGTCCAGAACCTCCCCGAGAAGGACCGTCCGCGCATCTTCGCGATGGTCAGCAACTTCGACGGCACGAAGTTCGACGCCGTCCTGCTCCGCCGCATGCTCGCGACGCGCGCGTCGCGCCAGGCCGCCGCGTTCCAGCTCATCGAGGCCGCGCAGAAGTTCGGGTTCGCCGGCATCACGATCGATTTCGAGGAAGTCCCGAACGACCTGCTCGATCCCATGTTCGAGTTCATGCGCTATCTCCGCGCGGGACTTGCGCCCGGCGGCCGGCTGCTCACATCGACCGTCGCCTCGAGCACCGACGAAGCGCTCGCGCGCCGCTATGCCGCCGCGAACGACTTCCTCTTCCTCATGCTCTACGACGAGCACTATGGAAGCGGCGATCCCGGGCCCGTCGCGAGCCAGTCGTGGTACGTCGCGAAGGCGAAGCAGATGCTCGCCTGGATTCCGCCCGGAGAGGCGATCCTCGCGCTCGGCGCGTACGGCTACGACTGGAACGACGCGGGACCGAAGCTCAGCGGGCGCCAGCTCACCTTCCAGGACGCGATGGTCCGCGCGAAGGCGGAGGGCGCGAAGATCCAGTTCGACTCGGTCTCGCTGAATCCCTACGTCACCTACACCGACAGCGCGGGCGCAGATCACGCCGCCTGGTTCCTCGACGGTGTCACCGCGTGGAACCAGGCGCGCGCCGGCGTCGAGCTCGGCGCCGCCGGAACCGCGGTCTGGCGCCTCGGCTCGGAAGATCCGTCCATCTGGCAGGCGATCTCGAACGACATTCCTCACGGAACGCCGCAGATGCTGGATTCGATTCCCGCCGGGTACGATCCGCAGTTCGCCGGGAAAGGCGGCCTGCTGCGGATCGCGACCATGCCGTCGCCCGGCCGCCGCCTCCTGCAGGCCGATCCCAAGACGCAGATCATCACGCACGAGAGCATCACGAAGTTCCCGTCCCCATGGGTCGTGCAGCGCTTCGGCTCGGGCGATCCCGGCAAGGTTGCGCTCACGTTCGACGACGGCCCCGACGCGCGCTACACCAACGCCATTCTCGACACGCTCAAGTCGCGCGGCGTGAAGGCGACCTTTTTTGTCGTCGGTCGCCAGGCCGACGAGTATCCCGGAATCCTGAACCGCATCATTCGCGAAGGCCACGAGATCGGGAACCACACCTACACCCACCCCAACCTCGCGCTCACCGGCCCGTTCCTCTCGCGACTCGAGATCGTCGCGACCGGCCGCCTCATCGAGTCCATCACCAATCGCCGTACCGCGCTCTTCCGCCCGCCCTACTTCGGCGACGCCGATCCCACGTCGGCCGAAGAACTCGACGCCATCGCGATCGGCACCGACCTCGGCTACCTCACCGTCGGCGTCGAGATGGACTCCCAGGATTGGCGCATGACCGAGCCCGATTCGATCCTCGCCACTACGCTCGAGCTTCGCGGCGACGGCAACGTCATCCTCATGCACGACTCCGGCGGCGACCGCACCGCCACCGTCGCGATACTCGGCACGCTGATCGACTCGCTCGTCGCGAGCGGATACCAGCCGGTGCTCGTCTCCGAGCTCGCGGGGATCACGCGCGACGAGGCCATGCCGCCGGTCGCCTCGCGCTCGCTCTGGTCACGCGTCGTCGATGTCGTCTCGTTCGGCTTCCTGGGACTCGCCGACTGGGGACTGTACTGGGTCTTCCTCGCCTGCGTGGTGCTTGGCGTCGCGCGGCTGCTCTTCATCATCACGCTCGCCGCGATCCAGCGCGTGCGCACACGCCCCCGCGGTGACACTCCGGCATTCTCGCCGCCGGTGAGCGTCGTCGTGCCGGCGTACCGCGAGGAACTCGTGATCGTTCGCACCGTCGGCTCGCTTCTCGCCCAGCGCTACGACGGCACGCTTCAAGTCATCGTCGTCGACGACGGATCTCCCGACAGCACCTACGATACGGCCCTGACGGCGTTCCGTGAGGACCCGCGGGTCACCGTCCTCACGAAACCGAACGGCGGCAAGGCGAGCGCGCTCAACTACGGCATCCAGCACGCGACGAACGAGATCATCATCTGCCTCGACGCCGACACGCAGTTCGAGCCCGACACCGTCGCCGCACTCGTCGCGCCGCTCGCGCGTCCGGAAGTCGGCGCCGTCGCCGGCAACGCGAAGGTCGGCAATCGCATGAACCTCGTCACGCGCTGGCAGGCGCTCGAGTACGTCACGTCGCAGAACCTCGACCGTCGCGCGTTCTCGCTGCTCAACTGCATCACGGTGATCCCCGGCGCCGTGGGCGCGTGGCGCCGCTCGCTGATCCTCGAAGCCGGCGGCTTCACGCACGACACGCTCGCGGAGGACCAGGACCTCACCATCACCATCCGCAAGATGGGACACGTGATTGCGTACGCCGAGCGCGCGATCGCGTGGACCGAAGCGCCCGACACGCTGGGCGCACTCTCCCGACAGCGGTTCCGCTGGTCGTTCGGCACGCTGCAGTGCGCGTGGAAGCACAAGGACGCGCTGTTCAATCGCAAGTACGGCACGCTCGGCTTCGTGGCGCTGCCGAACACCTGGCTCTTCCAGCTGCTGCTCACGTCGATCTCGCCGCTCGCCGATCTCATGTTCTTGTTCTCGCTCTTCTCCGTGTGGCTGACGTTCAAGACGCACGGCGAGACCTACGCGCTCACCGACCTCGAGCACGTGCTCACGTTCTTCGGCCTGTTCCTGATCAGCGACTGGCTCGGCGCGATGATCGCGTTCCTCATGGAGCCCGACGAGGAGAAGGGCCTCTCGTGGCTCATCATGCTCCAGCGTTTTGCGTACCGCCAGATCATGTACTCCGTCGTGCTGAAGAGCTTCGTCGCCGCGATCCGGGGGCGGGTCGTGGGATGGGGGATCCTCGAGCGCAAGGCGACTGTGGAACTCCCGGCGTGAACGCGGCGTGAACGCCACGTGAACGCGGCATGAACTGGCGCAAGACGGCCGGTGTCGTCGCCGGACTCACGATGTTCGCCGTCGCGCTCTTCGCGCTGCGGCACGAACTGCGGATGTACGACTTCCGCCAGGTTCGCGCCGACCTGGCCAACGTCGCGCGCGCCGATCTCTTCCGCGCGATCGGTCTCACCGCATGCGGATATCTCGCGCTCATCCTCTACGATTCGCTCGCGCTGCGCTACGTGAAGCGCCGGCTGCCGGCACAGCGCGTCGCCTTCGCCGGATTCGTCGCGTACGCGTTCTCGAACGCGCTCGGGTTCCCGCTCCTGCTCGGCGGCGGCCTGCGCTACCGCTTCTACAACGCGTGGGGATTGTCGAGCGCCGAGATCGCGATGATCGTCGGCTTCAACAGCGTGACGTTCTGGATGGGCGTGCTGTTCCTCGGCGGCATCGCGTTCGTCGTGGAGCCGCACGCGACGCCGGCGATGATCGGTTTGTCCGTCTCGTCGCTCTATCCGCTCGGCGTCGCGCTCCTGTCCGTCGTCACCGCGTACCTGATCGCGACCGTGTTCATCCGCAGGACGCTCCGCGTGCGCGACTGGGAGTTCTCACTCCCGACGCCCGGGCTCGCGCTCTCGCAGATCGCGGTCTCCACCGCGGACTGGCTGTTCGCGGGATCGGTGCTCTGGGCCCTGCTGCCGGATCGGACGCCCGGCCTGACCTTCCTCATCTTCATCAGCTCGTTCCTGCTCGCGCAGGTCGCGGGGATGATCAGTCACGTGCCGGGCGGGCTCGGCGTGTTCGACGTGATCTTCATCGCGCTCATGAAGACGTACGTCCCGCCGACGGTGCTCGTCGGCGTGCTGATCCTCTTCCGCTCGATCTACTACCTGCTCCCGCTCGCGGTCGCTGCCGCGCTCCTCGGCACGCACGAAGTGATCCGCGGCAAGACCACATTCGCGCGGATCGCGCGCACCGCAGGCGGCTGGGTGCCGGGCGTCGCGCCGGTGCTGCTCTCGGTGACGACGTTCATCGGCGGCATGATACTCCTGCTCTCGGGGGCGACGCCGGGACTGCCGGCGCGCATGCGGCTGCTCTCGACGCTCGTGCCGCTCGGAGTGATCGAGTCGTCGCACTTCATCGCGAGCCTCACGGGCGCGATGCTGCTCGTGCTGTCCCGTGGCCTCGGCCGGCGGCTCGACGCCGCGTGGTGGCTCACGGTCGCCGCGCTCACCATCGGCATCATCTCGTCGCTGCTCAAGGGCGTGGACTACGAGGAAGCGCTCGTCCTCGCGCTCATCCTGGGCGCGCTCCTGCCGGCGCGCCGGCACTTCTACCGGCGCGCGTCACTGACGTCGGAGATGTTCACGCCAGCGTGGACGTCGATGACGATCGTCGCCCTGAGCACCAGCGTTTGGCTCGGATTCTTCGTCTATCAGCACGTCGACTACTCGAGCGATCTGTGGTGGCGATTCGCCTTGCGCGGCGACGCGCCCCGGTTCCTTCGGGCCACCGTCGGCGCGACCGCGATCCTGCTGCTCGTGGCGTGGCAGCGCCTGCTCCGGCCGGCCGAGATGACCGCGCCCACCGTCTCGGACGAGGGCGCGCGCGCCAAGGTGAAGGCAATCGTGCGCGCCTCGCCCGATACGTCCGCGCACCTGGCGTTGGTCGGAAAGAAATCGTTCCTGTTCGCGGAGAGCGAGGAGGCGTTCATCATGTACCGGGCGTACGGACGCAGCTTCATCGCGATGGGCGATCCGATCGGGCAGCCGCGCGAACGCCAGGAGCTGGCGTGGCGCTTTCGTGAACTCGCCGACCGGCACGGCTCGTCGACCGTGTTCTATCAAGTGCGGATGCACAACCTGCCGCTCTATCTCGACCTCGGACTTTCACTCCTCAAGCTCGGCGAGGAGGCGCGCGTCGGTCTCGCCGATTTCGCACTCGACGGCGGCGCACGCAAGGGATTGCGCCGCGTGGTGAAGAGCGTCGAGAAGGAAGAGTGCGCGTTCGATATCGTCCCGGAGTCGGAGGTGCCCGGCGTGCTCCACCGGCTGCGAACGGTGTCGGACGAGTGGCTCGCGGCCAAGCGCACACGGGAGAAGGGATTCTCGATCGGATATTTCGACGACGCATATCTGAGCGACGCGCCGATCGCCGTCGTCCGGCAGCGCGGCGAGATCGTCGCGTTCGCCAACCTGTGGGAGGGTGCCGGGCGCGAGGAACTCTCGGTCGACCTCATGCGCTACGCGTCGTCCGCGCCCGACGGCGTGATGGACTACCTGTTCATCCAGCTGATGATCTGGGGACGCGAGCAGGGTTACGCCCATTTCAACCTCGGCATGGCGCCGCTCTCGGGCCTCGAGAATCGCCAGCTCGCGCCCGTGTGGAGCCGGGTGGGTGCGCTGCTGTTCAAGCACGCGGAGAACTTCTACAACTTCCAGGGACTGCGAGCGTACAAGGAGAAGTTCGATCCCGTCTGGGAGCCACGGTATCTCGCGTCGCCGGGCGGCCTCGCGCTGCCGCGCATCCTGACGAACGTGTCGGCGCTCGTGTCGGGGAGCCTGAAGGGAGTCGTCTCGAAGTGAGGCGCGACTCGGCGTGACGGAAGGCGATCGGATTCCCGAACAGATCGCAGGCAGAAAACGTTAGGAGCACAATCCGGCCACTCTTGTCCGTGACGGCGCGCGCTCCCATGATGTGCGAATGACCTTCGACCCAACCCGCCCATCGTCCGACAGGAACCGTGCGCGACCGCTCACGGCCGCGGAGGCGTTCGTTCAGTCCGAGGCGAAGTCTCGCATCATGATGTCGCGAAAAGCGCGGCGCGTGGGATTCGGACTGGCGGTTACCGGTCTGATCGGTTTCGTCATCCCGCGAAGACTTCGAGACGCCGACGTTCAGGTCACATTTCCAGACGGGCGCGTGATGGGATTCACCATAATGCAAGTCGTGTCGCTGTGCCTGATCCCGGTCGGCCTGCTGATGGGCATCACCGCGTTTATCCTGCACCGCAGATACATGCGCGCCGCCATCGCCGACCCGATCACCGCCGCGATCTTCGACCCCAGCGTGGAGTGGCCGGAGGAAGTCTAGAGCCCGACTCGGCGTCCGGGAGGCGACACCCACTTAACACAGCCTTGCGTCCGTTACGTCAAGGCGTACGCCCAAGTATACGTCCAAGCGTACGTCCAAGCGTACGTCCAAGCGTACGTCCAAGCGTACGTCCAAGCGTACGTCCAAGCGTACGTCCAAGCGTACGTCCAAGCGTACGTCACGACGTACGTCCTGATGTACGTTGTGACGTAACGACCGAAAAAGTGGCTTCGGACGACATGCGCGCCTGTCCGCTGTCTATGGCCTTCTCGGAAGCACAGATCCCAGCGCCCGCTCGATGAACGGACCCGCGAGAAAAATATTCCGCATCGAGTGCCCGCCCCACGGGACCGCCCATCGTTCCATGCGCGCCCCGCCCGCCTTCATCAGCTCCGGGTCCACGCTGCGATAGCGATCGTCCGTGCCGCGCACGAGCGCGACGCGCACGCCGTTTGCGAGCGCCGATATGTTCTCGCTCACCGAAAAACTCCCCGGCTCCGTCGGCTCACCCGACATCGCCAGATCCGCCAGCGACACGCGCAGATGTCCGCGCGCGCCGGGAGCGATCAGCAGCAGCCCGGAGAGGTTCGGCGGCGCCGCGTTCCGCGCGATCCAGGTCGCCAGCTCGGCGCCGATCGAATGTCCGCCTACGACCACGGGCATCGAATCCGCGTGCAACTCGTGCCGCGCGAGCGCGATCATCACACGCACGCTGTCGCGAAACGCGTTCGCGCGCTCGAGGGTGTCATCCGGCAGCTTCGCGAAGTACGCCTTCACGTCGAAGCCGACCACGTCGTATCCCGTCCCGGCGAGCCGCTTCGCGAGATCCTGGTGCGCTCCCCAGAAACCGATGTCGTTGCCGAGAAAGAACACGAACGCCCTGGCGGGCTTCCGCGAGTCGGCCGTCGGATAGAAATAGAGTGGAAACGCGGCGAGACTCGGTTCCTTGGGCGTGTATGGCGCGGCGTCGGTTCGAAAACACGCGGCCATCAGCAGCGCCAAGGACGGCAGACGACGGACGGCAGACGGCAGCCGTCTCACCCCGGCGGCCAGCCCATGTGCCGCCCGCCCAGCACGTGCGCATGCAGATGGATCACCGACTGCCCGCCATCGGAATTCGTGTTGAACACCACGCGGTATCCGCTCGCCGCGATCCCCTCCTGCTTCGCCACTTCCCTCGCCATCTGCAGCACATCCGCCATCAGCGCCGGCGACGTCACCTCGTTCAGCGACGCCACGTGCGCCCTCGGGATCACGAGCACGTGCACCGGCGCCTGCGGATTCACGTCCCTGATCGCGATGCACGTCGCATCCTCGGCCACGATCTTCGCGGGAATCTCCCCGCTCGCAATCCGGCAGAACAAACATTGGTCAGCCATTCCAGCGCTCCTCCATTTCCTCTCGACTCGCCTTGATCGTCCGCGGCAGCGTCGCCAGCGCCGCGCGCACCACCGCGAGCGCCGCCACCGCCGCCGTTTCGAATCTCAGCACCGTGTAACCCAGGCTCACCGCGAGGAACCCCGCGGCCACGAACTGCTCGAGCTCCGCGCTCTCCATGCCGCCCTCTGGACCGACGACGATCGTGATCGGCTTCAGGAATCCCGCCCCGTGTTCGCGCGCGTTCGCCATCGCCTCGGCCACCAGCAGGCCCATCGGCTCGCCCGCCATGTCGAGCACGAGCTTCGGTCCCTCGGGCGTCGCCGCGATCGCGCGCTCGACCGTCGCGTCGGGATACGTCGCGGGCAGCCACGCGCCGTGCGACTGTCCGAGCGCGCCCGCCATCCGCGCGGCGACCCTCTGCTGGAACGTCGTCCCCTCGCCGCGCGGGTTCACGCTCTTCGACCGCTTGAACATCACGGGCCGCCAGCTCGTCGCCGCGAGCTCGGTGGCCTTCTCCGCGAGCCAAAGCATGCGATCGCGATCTGCAACGGGAAGAATGAGGTGCACCGACGGAGGCGGCTCCACCGCCGACACCATCTCGACCGCCACCGCCGCGTGCCGCTTGGCCAGGCGCACGAGCGCCCCGCGTCCGCGCATGCCACGGCCGTCGAGCAGGCCGACCTGCTGCCCGAGCTCGAGCCGCAGCACGCGGATGTGGCGCGCTTCGTCCTCGCCCAGCGTGACGGTATGGCCGGCCATGAACGGCTCGGTGGTGACGAACGTCGCGAGCGCCATCAGCGCACTCGCTCAATCGCGACCGACCACCACGTCCCTTCCGCGTCTTCACTTACTACACGCCAGCCGCCGACGGCGAACGCCGTGAGCATCTTCTCCCGCTCCTCGTCGAGAATGCCACTCAAGATGGCGACGCCGTCGGGAGTGAGCGAGTGCCCGATGGCCGGCAACAGTTCCAGCAGCACCGAGGAGATGATGTTCGCGAGCACCACACGCACCGGCGCGAGCAGCGCCAGGAAGAGCGCCGCGTCTCCCTCGATCACCTTCACGCGATCCGCGACGCCATTTCGCGCGACGTTCTCTTCGGCGTTCGAGATCGCGTCCGCGTCCATCTCGACCGCCGCCACGCGCGTCGCGCCAAGCTTCGCTGCGGCGATCGCGAGCACTGCGCTCCCCGCGCCGAGGTCGCCGACGACGTCTCCGGCGCGGATCACCGACTGCATCAATCGCAACACGCCGCGCGTGGTCGGATGATCGCCCGTGCCGAACGCCATCGCGGGCTCCACGATCACCGTCCGCGCGGGATCCATCCTCTCCGCGAGCCACGGTGGCGCGACCGTCAGCGATCCCACCGCGTGCGCCTTGATCATCTCGCGCCATGCGACGCTCCAGTCCACGGCGGGCACGGCGCGCGTCTCGATCACCGCGCGCTCATCGATCGCGTGCACCGCGCGCTCGACAACGGCGGCCTCGCCCGCCGACTCGAGGTGCGTCACGAGCAGCTCGCCCTCTTCCTGCAGCCCCTGCGCGCCCGCGCCGAACAGCGCCGCGGCCACCGCATCGCGCAGGCCTGCGTGCGAAGGCCGCACCGCGACCCGCGTCCACGGCGAAACAGCGGTCACGCGCCCAGCGCTTCTTTCATCTTCGCCCAGAATCCCTTGTTGCGGCCCTCGGGCACGGGCGAGTGCACCTTCGCGAGTTCGTCGATCACGCGCTTTTCGTCGGCGGTGAGATCCGTCGGCGTCCATAGCTGCACCCGCACGTGAAGATCACCGGTGCCCGACGCGTTCACGCGCGGCAGCCCGCGCCCCCGCAGCTGGAAGACCTGCCCGCTCTGCGTTCCCTGCGGAATGTGCAGCGTGATCGGCCCGGCGATCCCCGCGACCTCGACGTCCGCGCCGCGCACCGCCTGCGGAAAGGTCAGCAGCACCTCGGTGTAGAGATCCTCGCCGTCACGCTCGAACCGTTCGTCGTCGTCGACGTCGAACAGCACGACGAGATCGCCGCGCGGCCCGCCTCTCGCGCCCGCGTTCCCCACGCCGCGCAGGTGCATGTACTGTCCGGTCGAGACGCCGGCGGGCACCGTGACAGGGATCGAATGCTCGCCGCGCTGACGCCCCTCGCCGCGGCACGACTTGCACGGCGACGTGATCATCACGCCCTCGCCGCCGCACGTCGGGCACGGCGCGACGCTGACGAACTGGCCGAAGAACGAGCGCTGCGAGCGCCGCACCTCGCCCTGTCCCGCGCAGGTCGTGCAGCGGGCCGGCTTCGTCCCCGGCTCCGCGCCCGCGCCGCCGCACCGGTCGCACGGATCGAGCAGCTTGATCTTGATCTCCTTCGTCACACCGGCCGCGACCTCGGCGAGCGACAGCCTCAGGTCGATCTTGAGGTCCGCCCCGGAGCGCGGCCCGCTCTGCTGGCGCTGGCCGCCGCCGAAGAGATCGCCGAGCCCGAAGTCGCGCATGAAGATGTTGAGCGCCTCGGACATGTCCACGTGGTGAAAACCACCGCCGCCACCGCCGCCGCGCAGTCCCGCTTCGCCGTAGCGATCGTACGCCGCGCGCTTCTGCGGATCGCGCAGCACGTCGTACGCCTCGGAGAGCTCCTTGAACTTCTCTTCGGA
>PMYN01000160.1:0-9959 GCA_003171215.1 Gemmatimonadota bacterium
TTATTTCTGAGTCAGCATACTAGTCCCGGTCTGCTTCCGTTCCCCGTTCTGGCAATACAAGTTCATCAGATGCCGATTCCATTCCTGGTTTCCGAGGTGCGACCGATGTTGACACTCGCCCGACGCGCCGCCACGATCGCCGCGCTCCTCCCGCTCGCCATGGCGCCCGCCGCCGGCCAGCGCGTCCAGATCAAGCTCGATCCTTCCGTCGCCAGCGGCCCGCTGACCGGCCGCGTGTTCGTGTTCTTTTCCAAGAACGAAACGCGAGAACCACGGCTTCAGGGCGGCTCGTACGGCGGCAGCGTTCCGTTCTTCGGCCTCGACGTTTCGGCGCTGAAGCCGGGCGCCGCGGCAACGATCGATGCCAAGGTCCTCGGCTATCCCTACGAAACCCTCTCGAAGGTTCCGGCCGGCGACTACTACGCGCAGGCCCTGCTCAACGTCTACACCGAGTTCAAGCGCGCCGACGGCCACACCATCTGGGTCCACAACGACCAGTGGGAAGGGCAGCACTTCAGCACGTCGCCGGGCAACCTCGTGAGCGAAGTGGTCAAGGTGCACTTCGATCCGAAGGCGAACGCGCCCATCACGCTGACGCTCGCGCGCACGCTGCCCGCGGTCACGGTGCCGCCCGATACGCGATGGGTGAAGCGCGTCAAGATCCGCAGCGAGCTGTTGTCGAAATTCTGGGGCCGTCCCATGTACATCGGCGCGACGATGCTCCTGCCGAAGGGATTCGACGAAGAACCGTCACGGCGCTATCCGGCGATCTACGACCAGGGTCACTTCGGCCTCGGCGCGCCGTTCGGATTCTCCGAAGACTCTGCCGGCGCCGGCCGCGGTGGACGCGGCGGCCGTGGCGGCGCTGTGGAAAATCCGTTCGCGGAGCTCCCGACGACCGCACGCGAGTCGGGCTACGCGTTCGCGCAGCGATGGAAGAGCGATGACTTTCCCCGCTACGTCGCCATCACCTGGCAGCACCCCACGCCGTATTACGACGACTCGTACGCGGTCAACTCGGTGAACAACGGCCCGTACCAGGAGGCGCTCCTCACCGAACTCGTGCCGCTGCTCGAGAAGCAGTTCCGTCTCGAATCGGGGGCGCACGCGCGCTTCCTCACGGGAGGATCCACGGGTGGATGGGAGTGCGTCGCGCTGCAGGTCCAGCGGCCGGACTTTTTCGGCGGCGCCTGGTGCTTGTATCCCGATCCGGTGGATTTCCGGCGCAATCAGCTCGTGGACATCTACAACGACTCCAACGCGTTCGTCCCGAACGGCGACACGCCGCCGATTCCCGAGCGCTACATGATGCGGACGCCGGAAGGACAGCCGCAGGTGACGCAGCGCGAGATGAGCCAGCTCGAAGCGGTGCTCGGCAGCCACGCGCGGAGCGGCCAGCAGTTCGATGCCTGGGACGCCGCGTACGGCCCGATCGGAGCCGATGGCTATCCCGTGCGCCTCTGGGACCGGCGCACCGGGACCATCGACAAGGCGGCCGCCGCGTATTGGCGCGACAAAGGGTACGATCTCACCTGGTACATGAAGAAGAACTGGTCGCGCATCGGGCCGCAGCTGGCCGGCAAGATGCACGTCTACGTCGGCGACATGGACAACCACTACCTGAATCTCGGCGTCTACCTCATGGAGCTCGAGGCGTCGAAGCTCTCAGGACCGCAGGCGAACTTCACCTTCGACTACGGCCGGCCGATGAAGCCGCACGGATGGCAGCCGTTCACGAGCGCGCATCTCGTGGAGTTGATGGACCAGTTCCGGGCGGAGCATCGCGTGCAGCCGTAGAGATCCTCGCCGAGTCTGAAAGCGTGAGCAGCGATCGAGACGGGAGTGGCGAGGTGCTGGCTTGATGCGGGATGCGGGGTTGGGATCCCGAATCCGGGAAAGGCAGGATTCGAAATGCGGAAGGGCTGCGGGATCCGGGCACTAGTCGATAAGTGCCCGCATCCCGCATCCCTTCCGCATTCTGCATCCACTCTTTCCCGCTTCCCGCATCCCAACCCCGGATCCGGCATCGGGTCGAAATTCCGCATCCCGAATCCAAACTCGCATCTCATCTCTCCATCTTCCTCCGAACCCACTCCCGCTCCCGGGTTCGCGAGATGGCCTCTAGCGAATCCGCGCCACGCCGTTGCCGGGCAACGGGAATCGCACGAACACCGCGGGGTCGTGCCCCGGAACGATGAGCCGCGGGCTCGCCGCGATCCGCGTCATGCGCTCCTGCGCCGCGAGGTTCGACGCGGCGTCGAGCGTCTGCGAAATCGGCACGTGCTTCTCGAGGTTCTCGTACAGGTACATGTTGTCCGAGGCGAGCACGACGATGCCGGAAGTCGTGTTCACTCCGGCGTACTGCGACTGGAAGGTGTGCTTGCCGCCGATGTAGACGGTGATGCCGGGGATGATCTCGCGCGCGTCGCCGTCCACCAGGTTGACGCGGCCGGCGAGTTTCATGTTGTGGAGCATCGTCGCATCGGCGGTGTCGATCGCGTTCGCGAGACGCTTGCCGGTGGAATCGATGTGGTGCTCGTACTCCTCCTTCTGGATCCAGATCCTCGCGTTCGGGAAGAGATCGGCGCCGTCGAGATGGTCCCAGTGCACGTGTGAAATGATGAGGTCGGTGACCGCCTCGCGTCGCACGCCGAAACGCTCGAGCGCCGCGGCTGGTGTGACGTAGTCCGCGGGTTTCCACCGCTGGATCAAGTCTTCGCGCTTGAATCCCGCGTCCAGGAGCACGACCCGCCCGTCCGGACCGTTCATGAGCCAGATCGTCATGGCGATGTCGAGGCGGCGCGACGTGTCGGCGCCGGCGATGAGCCCCGCGACCTTGAACGGGATGGACGCGTAACGGATCGCGTAGACCTCGTACGTGGGTGCGGGCTCGTTCGGCTTCGCGCCGAGCAAGACGGCGGCGGCGGTCAGGGCGAGCCAGCGGATGGTGCGGCGCATGTTGGATTTCCCAGGTCGAAGGTCAACCACCTGCGCGCCCAGTCACGCCGGCGGATCTTTCTGCCGCATGCGGGTGACCGCGGTGATGATGCCGATGCCCAGCATGATCACGCAGATGATGAGGATGTACGTGGTGGCGACGTGAGCCACGGAGAGCCCCCACGCGATGCCCCCGATGACGACGGCGATGCCGACGAGATAGATCCAGAAGTTCATGCCTGAACGGTAGCGCTCTCGAACTCCGCCGTGAAGTGCCGCAGGTACTTGGCCTGCTTGACGATCTTCACGCCCCGTACTTCGTGGGCCCGCGCCTTCAGCTCGCAGATCGCTTCCGCGGCGTAATCGAAATGGCTTTGCGTGTACATGCGACGGGGAAAAGCCAGGCGAACCAATTCCATGGTATGGTACGACTCCGTTCCATCGTCGTTGTGCCTGCCGAACATGACCGAGCCGATCTCCACACTCCGGATGCCGGCTTCGAGATACAGCGCGTTGCACAGGCTCCACGCAGGGTATTGCTCGACGCTCAGATGCGGCAGGAAATCCTTCGCATCCAGGTACACCGCGTGGCCGCCGGTCGGCTCAACGATGGCGACGCCACCCGCCTTCATCTTCTCGCCCATGTACTCGGCCGTGCGCAGGCGGTATCGGAGATAGTCCTCGTTCAGGCCTTCCTCCATTCCCACCGCCAGCGCTTCGAGATCGCGCCCCGCGAGGCCGCCGTACGTGGGGAAGCCCTCGGTGAGAATGAGCAGGGTCTTCGCCGCCTCCACCCACGTGCCGAGGTTCAGCGCGAGGAAGCCGCCGATGTTCACCATGCCGTCCTTCTTGGCGCTCATCGTGCAGCCGTCGGCGAGGCTGAACATTTCCTGGGCGATGGATTTCACCGTGCGGTCCTGCTGGCCTTCCTCGCGCAGCTTGATGAACATGGAATTTTCCGCGTAACGGCAGACGTCGAGGATCAGCGGCTTGCCGTAACGGTTCAGCAGTTCGCGATATGCGCGCAGATTCGCCAAGCTCACGGGCTGGCCGCCACCGCTGTTGTTGGTGAGCGTCATCATGCCGAAGGGGATGCGGTGCGCTTCGCGTTCGAGCAGGTCCGCGACGCGGGCGAGGTCGATGTTGCCCTTGAATGGGTGGTGTGTGCGGGGCTGCAGTCCCTCCGGGATCACCAGGTCGATGGCCTCGGCGCCCTGGTATTCCAGGTTGGCGCGGGTGGTGTCGAAGTGGGTGTTGTTCGGGACGAGATCGCCCCTCTTTGTGGCCACGCTGAACAGGATGTGCTCGGCCGCGCGGCCCTGATGGGTGGGAATGATGTGCTGGTAACCCGTGAGATCCTTCAGCACCGCCTCCAGCCGGAAAAAGGATCTGGAGCCGGCGTAGCTCTCGTCGCCCTCCATGATGGCGCCCCACTGCTTGGCGCTCATCGCGCCCGTGCCGCTGTCGGTCAGGAAGTCGAGCAGCACACGGTCCGCTGGGAGCTGGAAGACATTCAGCTTGGCCTCTTCGAGCCAGCCTTTCCGCTCTCCGCGCGTGCTGATGCGGATGGGCTCTACCGCCTTGATGCGGAACGGTTCTATGATGGTGTGGATCATGGGTTGCCTGAGAATGAAAGATCAGACGGGCATTCCCACGCAAACTACTTGCTGTGTGCGCCTCGCGGATCGGTGCCGAAGTCGTTTCCACACGCGCAGTCCGTGCCGCAGGCACCCGAGCTCGCCCCGCGCCCGAACGCGCTCGCGACCCGGCGCACGACCCTGCGCGCCAGGTACGCACTGGCCGCCAGCAGGATCACGGCGACGCTCATGCGGTCGATCCACATGGCGCTCACGCGAAGCCACCCAGCCCGATCGCGAGTCCCGCCCGGTACACCATGAACGCGCTGCCCCATGCGAGCGCGAGCATGTACGTGAACTGGAACGCGGCCCACCCGACGCCGCGCCAGCCGCCCCCGGTCTCGCGCACCGTGACCGCGATCGTACTCGTGCACATCAGCGCAAAGACGTAGAACGCCAGCAGTCCGAATGCCGCCGCGCGCGAGTAGCTCAGGCGGCCATCCGCGCCGCGCGCCTCGCGCAATCGTCCGGCGAGAGCTCCGGACTCACCGCTTCCGCGAGACACGCCGTACATCGTGGCCATCGTCGATACGAACACCTCGCGCGCGGCGAACGACGCGGCCATCGCCACGCCGATCTTCCAGTCGAGGCCGAGCGGCCGCACGGCGGGCTCGACCGCGTGCCCGATGTGGCCGAGCGCCGACTGCGAGAGCTGCACGTCGGCCGCCGCGGCGCGGGTCGCTCGCGGGTAGCTCTCCAGTGCCCATAGCAGCACGGATATCGCGAAGATCACCGTGCCCGCGCGCCGCAGGAACACCGCGACGCGCTGCCACACGGTCGCGGCGAGTACGCGCGCACTGGGCAGCACGTACGGCGGGAGCTCGATGATCAGTGCACGCGTGGCCGAGCGCAGAATCGTCCGGCGGAACAGCATCGCGGATCCCAGTGCGGCGACGGTGCCGAGCAGGTACATCGCGAGCAGGGCGATTCCCTGCAGCGTGAAGAAGCCGGCGACCGACGTGGCCGGTATGAACGCGGCGATCAGCAGCGCGTACACCGGGAGTCGCGCGGAACAGCTGATGAGCGGCACGACCATCGTCGTCGCAAGCCGTTCCTTCGTGTGCTGGATGGTCCGCGTGGCGAGAATCGCGGGCACCGCGCACGCGTAACCGGAGAGCAGCGGAATGACGCTCTTCCCCTGCAGTCCGAGCGGCCGCATGTAGCGATCCATCACGAAGGCCGCGCGCGCGAGGTAGCCGCTGTCCTCGAGCACACCGATGAACAGGAACAGGATCGCGATTTGCGGCACGAACACGAGCACGCTGCCGACGCCGCCGAGAACCCCGTCCACGAGAAGACTCTGCAGGTTGCCCGCCGGGAGAGTGGCGCGCAGGCCGGCGGCGCCGGCATTGAGGATCGCCTGCATGCCGTCGGCGAGCGGGTGCGCGACCGTGAAGAGGGCCTGAAACGCGATCGCCATCACGGAGAGGAAGATCAGCGGTCCCCATGCGCCATGGAGGAGCACGGCGTCCACCCGGTCACTCATCGAGCGGCCGGTGCGCGGCGCGCGCGTGACCGTGCGCGCCATGACGGACGCGATCCAGCGGTACCGCGCGCCGGGGCCGCCTGCCGCATCGAGCGGGCGTTCGCTCATCCACGACTTCGGCAGCTGCACCGCGCGCGCGATCGCGTGGCGGAGTCGCTCGATGCCCTCGCCGGTCGTCGCGACGGCCGGCACCACCACCGCGCCCAGCGTGTGAATCAGTTCCACGACGTCGATCGACATGCCAGCGGCGGCGAGCCGGTCGCTGCGATTCAAGACGAGCACCGCCGGCAGGCCGAGTTCCAGCACTTGCGTGGCGAGAAACAGGTGACGCTCGAGATTTTCGGCGTCGAGCACCACGACCATGACGTCCACCGGGTCGATGCCGCGCGCGCGGCCATGCACGACGTCGAGCGCGATGGCCTCGTCGGGCGAGTCGGGCGAAAGGCTGTACGTGCCGGGCAGGTCGAGCACCGTCACGCTCGCGCCGTCGCGGACGTACGAGCCCTCCACGCGCTCGACGGTGACGCCCGGATAATTGGCGACCCGCTGCCGGCGCCCGGTCAGCGCGTTGAACAGCGTGCTCTTCCCGCAGTTCGGATTGCCGACGAGCGCGACGCGCAGCGCTCGTGCGGCCGGCCGGACGACGTCGCGCGTCGCGACCGGCCCCGATGCCGCGAGCGCGGTCATGCCGCCACCGGACGCACGAGAATCGCGCCGGCAATCGCGTCGTTGAGCGCGAGCCGCGTGCCGCAGACGTCGAGCAGCACGCCGCTGCGTCGATCCACGACGCTCACGATCGCGCCCTCGTAGACGCCGAGCGTGCTCAGCCGGTGCGCGTCGAGCGCTGCGCACGTGACCCGGAGCACGGTGGCGCAAGCTCCCGCCTTGCACGCGGCGAGTGCGCAGTCGCCGGAGCGTTCGACGTCACAGTCGACGGCACAGTCGACGGCGCAGGCGACGCGCGCGGGAGCGGCGCTCCAGGCATTCCACCAGCGCTTGAGCCGCCTCAGAGGCATGCGGAGCTCCCGGTCCGATGTGTCGCGAGCCGGCGTCCCAGATCATCACCGGTGCGAACGCCGTCGGCCGCGGCGTCGCCGAACGCGACTCCGCGCAGGCCGAATCCTGTCACGGCCAGCCCCGGCATCGACTCCACGGCCCGCTCGACGGCGGCGACCCTGAGAGCGTGCCCGACCACGTACTGCGGGATCGCGCGCTCGAGCCGCACGACGTGCTCGAACACCGGCTCCGCGGTCAGCCGGTACAACTGCGCGACTTCGCGTCGGGCAAGTGTGAGCATCTCGGCTTCATCGAGCGCGCCGATCGACTCGTCCACCGCTCCGCCGAACATCGCGCGAACGAGAATGCCTCCCGCCGGTCCCCGTCCCGGATACAGCGACGTCTCCCAGAGATTGCCGAGCATGCGGATGTCTTCACCGCGCGAGATGAGAACGCCGAACCCGTCCGGGATTCGCGCGCGCGCCGAGGAATCGAAGCCGAGCGCGACGACGGTCACGGGCGGGCAGGGAATCGCGCCCAGTGCATCGGCGGCCGAGGCGTCGAGCGGACGAACCAGCGACGCGGCGACCCAGGGTTCCGTCGCGATGACGACCGCATCCGCCTCGAGCGCGGTGCCGTCTCCCTCGATGGACACGGTCCAGCCGGTGTCGGTGCGATCGATCCTCCGAACGGCCGCGTCGCAGCGGACACGAAATCCGCCGTGCTCCGCGAGCTTGCGCGGGAGGCTCTGCATGCCGCCGCGCAGTGAGGTAAGCGGTCCGGAACTCGTCTGTCCACGACGCGCGATCAGCCCGCGGATCAGCGAGCCGTGCTCCCGCTCGAGACGCGCCATTTTCGGAAACGCGGACGCGAGGGACAGCTTGCGCGCGTCTCCGGCAAAAATCCCGAGTGTCATCGGCGACACGAGACGGTCGGCGGCCTGTCTGCCGAGCCGTCGCGCAGCGAATGCCCACACGGTTTCGTCGTCGGTGCGGCTCGACCGCGGGATGAGGGGCTCCGCGCCGAGACGCAGCAGCCCGCCGACGCTCATGATGCCCGATCGCGCGAACCCGAGCGGCGACGGCTTGATCTCGCGCAAGCGGCCCGCCCGGTACAGGAATCGCCGCTTCGCAGCCGCGCGCGCGGGCACCGCGTCATCCACCAGACCGCTCGCGCGGAGCAACGCGTCGAGTTCGGGGCGGCCGCCGAGAAATCCGGACGGTCCACCCTCGACCATCCAGCCGTCGCGCACGATGGTGCGGGCCTTTCCTCCCACTTCGCGGCCGCGCTCCAGGACGAGGACGTCGAGCGCGACGCCGGCGCGCGCGGCGGTGCGGCGCGCCGACCATGCGGCGGCAAGTCCCGCAATCCCCGCGCCGACGACGATGAGTCGCGCCACGTTCACACCGTGCGGCTGAAGGCCGGTTTCGAATCGGCGGCGTGCTTCTCGCGCTGATAGCGGTCGAAGCACATCGCGAGGTTGCGCACGAACAGTTCACCGATCGGCGTGGCCTCGATCCCGGCCGGTGAAACGCGCACCATCCCTTCGCGTTCGTGCGATTCGAGCAGCGCCAGATCGTCCGCGAAGTAGCGCGCAAAGTCGATGCCGTACTGGCGCTCGATCGCGCCCGTATCGATGCGGAAGTTGCACATCAGCTCGTGGATCACCGTGCGCCGCAGTTCGTCGTCGCTCGAGCGGCGCACGCCGCGGACCACCGGAAGCCGCCCGGCGGCAATCGACTCTTCATACGTCGAGAGCTTCTTTTCGTTCTGCACGTAACTGCCGCGGACGTCGCCGATCGCCGAGATGCCGAGCCCGACCACATCATCACCCGGGATGACGGCGTATCCCTGGAAGTTCCGCCGCAGGCGTCCCTCCCGGCGTGCGATCGCGAGGTCGTCGTCGGGGCGCGCGAAGTGGTCCATGCCGATCGGCTCGTATCCGGCGGCCAGGAAGCGCTCCCGGGCGATCGCGAACAGTTGCACCTTCACCGCGGCGGCGGGAAGCTGCTCCTCCTCGATCTTCTTCTGGCTGCCTTTCACCCATGGAACGAAGGCGAAGGAGTAGACCGCGGCGCGGTCGGGGCCGAGGGCGATCACCGAATCGACGGTCCGCTCGAAACTTTCGGGCGTCTGCAACGGCAGTCCGTAGATCAGGTCCACGTTGATGCCGCGGTATCCCTGCGCGCGGGCGTGATCGACGAGGCGCGCCGTCTGTTCGCGCGTCTGCACGCGGTTGATCGCCTCCTGCACGTCGGGATTGAGATCCTGCACGCCGAACGACACGCGGTTGAAGCCGAGGCGGCCGAGCGCATCGAGATGGTCGTTCGTCGTGACGCGCGGATCGGCCTCGAAGGCGAGCTCCGCGCCGGGCAACGGCGTGAAATGCTTCAGCAGGCCGCCGATCAGCCCGTCGAGCTGCTTCGGCGTGTAATACGTCGGCGTGCCGCCGCCGAGATGGAGCTGCGCGAATCGCCGGCGCTCCGGCAGGCGCTCCGCGAGCAGTTCGATCTCGCGTCCCAGCAGTCCGAGGTAGGGCACGGCCACATCTTTCCGCGGCGAAATTATCGTGTGGCACCCGCAGAACAGGCAGCGTTCCTCGCAGAAGGGCAGGTGCATGTACATCGAGAGCGGCGCGTCGCCGAGCGCGTTCGCGGCGGCGAGACAGTCGAGATAGTCGTCGGCGGTGACCCCCCCGTGAAACTCGACCGCCGTCGGGTAGCTCGTGTAGCGCGGCCCCGGCCGGTCGTAGCGCGAGAGCAGGTCGACCGTGATGGCGCGCTCCACCGGGCGCGCGAGCGGAACGGCCGCGGATTCACTGACGGCGGGGTTCATGAGGTGTGCTCCGCGTGTACGGCGTCGACGAGCGCCTGCACGCTTTCAATGGGGGCTTCCGGCGTGAT
>PMYN01000160.1:10022-19151 GCA_003171215.1 Gemmatimonadota bacterium
TCGCTGGGCAGCTCCGCATACGCCGGAACGAGGTGCGACGCGTCCTGCACGAAGAGAATTCGCGGGCGGCCCGCGCCGCTCGTCTCCTCGAGGAATCGCGCGATGTGCGGGCGAACGAGCCGCGTCCACGAGTCACGCGACAGCAGGCCCGCCCACGTGTCGAAGAGCTGCACGGCGTCTGCGCCGGCCTCGAACTGCGCGTGCACGTACTCGATGATCAGGTCGGTCAGTTTCGTGAGCAGCACGTTGACCAATGCCGGATCGGCGGCGGCCAGCGCGCGCAGTGCCGGGAATCCGGGGCTGCCGCGCCCCTGCACGAGATACGCGGCGATCGACCACGGCGCGCCCGCGAACCCGAGCAGCGCGCGCTGGCCGTTCAGCTCGTTCTTCACGATGCGCAGAGCGCCCATCACCGACGGCGCGATCTCCTCGCGCGACGGTGTGCGCAGCGCCGCGACGTCCGCCGCGGTGCGCACCGGATGCGACAGCACCGGGCCGGGCGCGAATTTCACTTCGAGGCCCAGCGCCGCGACCGGACTCATGAGATCGGCGAAGATGATCGCGGCGTCGAGCGGAAACCGTGCGAGCGGCTGCAGCGTGACCTGTGCGGCGAGCTCGGCGTTGCCGGACAGTTCTTCGAACGTGTGACGTTCGCGGAGCGCCCGGTATTCCGGCAGGTAGCGGCCGGCCTGCCGCATCACCCACAACGGGCGGCGGGCGGTGGGCTGGCAGGCGATCGCATCGAGAAAGAGTTCCCGACCGGATGCGACGACGGACGTGGTGGCGCTCATGCTTCTGGCTCCGCGGAGGCGGTGAACCGATAGCCCACGCCCCGGACAGTGTGGATGAACTGCGGCCGTTCCGGATTCGGCTCGAACCGCTTGCGCAGCCGCACGATGAAGTTGTCGATCGTGCGCGAGGAGGGGAGCACTTCGTCGCCCCACACTTTCTCGAGGATGTCGTCGCGCCACAGCACCTGGCCTTCCCGTTCGGCGAGGACCTTGAGGATCATCGCCTCCTTCTGGGTCAGCACCTGCTCCGTGCCGTCGGAGGAATGACCGCGAAAGGTGCGGAAATCGAACTCGTTTTCGCCGAAGCGGAGCACGGGTTCGAGCGCGGTCATCTCGTCATAGCGCGCGCGACGGCGAAGGATCGCGGTCACGCGCAGCAGCAGTTCGCGCAACTGGAAGGGCTTCGCGAGATAGTCGTCGCCCCCGGCCTCGAGTCCGCGGATACGGTCCTGTCCGCCGCTGCGCGCGGAGAGGAACAGCACCGGCGTGTCGCGGCCTTCGGCGCGCATGCGTTCACACACCGTGAAGCCGTCGGTTCCGGGGAGCATCACATCGAGGATCACGAGCCCGAATTCTTCGGCGCGAATTTTCGCGAGCGCGTGCAGTCCGTCGGCGGCCACCTCGACGGCATAGCCTTCAGCCTCGAGGTTCTCGCGAATGCCGCGGGCGAGGTTGAGCTCATCGTCGACGACCAGGATGCGCGACGTCATGATTCGCTCGCGGCCGTGCCGGGGGCCGGCCAGCGCACCTCGAAGCGTGCGCCGTGGCCGGGTCCGTCGCTCGAGGCCGTGACGGCGGCGCCGTCCATCTCGGCGCATCGGCGCACGAGGAACAGGCCAAGGCCGGTGCCGGGAAGCCGTTCGTGACCGTTGGCCTCGATGCGATGGAATTTCTGGAAGAGACCACGCGCTTCGTCCATGGCGAACCCGATGCCGGTGTCGTCCACGTGCACGGTCACACCGTGTGCGTCCTGCGCGCCGCGCACGATCACCGTGCCAGCGCTCGCGCGCGAGGCCTTGATCGCGTTGTGAATGAGGTTGCGCGCGATGGTGCGAACGCCCTCGCGGTCCGCGTCGACCGTGAGGCCGTCGTCGACGATCAACAAAACCCGGACGCCGCAGTCATCGGCGAGCGGGCGCAGTTCGTCGGCGACCGACGCAAACATCGGCCGCAGGTCGATCGGCTCCCGCGACACGCGGACGCTCTCGCGCGAGAGGCGCGAGGCGTCGAGAACGTTCGCGATCATCTGGTCGAGGCGGCCAATATCGGACAGCAGCCGCTGTACGAGCTCGGCGCGATGCGGCGGCGCCGGATCCCGCATGGCGATGGTCTCGGCCGACAGCCGCAAGCTCGCGAGCGGGCTCTTGAGTTCGTGCGAAGCCGCCGCCAGGAAGTCCTCCTGCTGCCGGCGAAGCGAGTGCTCCTCGCGCAGCGCCGCATAGACGACGGCCATCGCCGCGATCAGCACCAGCAGGAAGAACGATCCCTCCCACGCATATCGATTGAGCCGGTGGAAGCGATCGGCGTCGAGCTGGGCCAGCATCGCGGCCGACACGCGGGTGATGCCGTCGGGCCCGAGCTCGATCTCCGGCTGCGAAGCGGCGATCTGCGACCACGGGACTCCCGCGCGCAGCAGCGCGGCGGACGAGTGTGCCTGTTCCTCGAACGCCGCGCGGCGGTGATCGCGCACGGTCTCGGTGTACCGGTACTCATCCGCCATCCAATAGGCGAGCTGTGCGCTGCACGCGAGCAGCAGGACGATGAATCCGATCTGCATGGCCCGCACGGTGCGCTGCGAGGTTCTCACCGTCACGCGATACCGCCCGAGGCCGCGAACGCGGCGGCCAGCGCGTCGCGCAGCCGCTCGAGGTGCGCGGGAGTGTGCGCGAGCGAAAGGAACCCGGCTTCGAACGCCGATGGCGCCAGCGCGATGCCGCCGTCGAGCAGCGCATGGAAGATCGGACGATAGCGCTCGGCGGCGGTGGAATCGATCGCCTCGGCCGATCGCGGCGCGGCGCCATCCTGCAGCGACATCCAGAAGAGCGATCCCGCGCGCACCAATCGCGCGGGATACGGCGCGCGCGCCAGCACCGGCGTGAGGAGCTGTTCGAGCTGCCGGCCCGTCTCTTCCAGCCGCCGCCAGCCGTCCTCGCGCTCGAGCGTGCGCACCGCCGCGAGTCCGGCGGCCATCGCCACGGCGTTTCCCGAGAGCGTACCCGCCTGATAGACGCCGCCGAGCGGCGCGAGGTGCCGCATGAGGTCGCGACGGCCGCCGAACGCGCCCACGGGGAGTCCGCCCCCGATGATCTTGCCGAACGTCGCGAGATCCGGCGTGATGCCGAAGAGTTCCGCGGCCCCGCCGCGCGCGAGCCTGAACCCGCTGATCACTTCATCGAAGATCAGGATCGTTCCGGCGCGCGCGGTCTCGCGCCGCAGCGTCGCGAGGAACTCGGGACGCTGGAGCAGCAGCCCGTTGTTCGCCGGCACCGGCTCGATGATCACGGCGGCGATCTTGTCCCCGTCGCGCCGGAGGAGATCGACGAGCCGCTGCTCGTCGTCGAGGGGCAGCACGATCGTCTCGCGAACGAATGCCTCGGGTACGCCGGCCGAAGTCGCATGGCCGAACGTCACGAGGCCCGAGCCGGCCGCGACGAGCAGGTGATCCGCGTGCCCGTGGTAGCAGCCGGAGAACTTGATGATGCGATCGCGCCCGGTCGCTCCGCGGGCCACGCGAATCGCGCTCATCGTGGCCTCGGTGCCAGACGACACGAAGCGCACTTGTTCGAGTCCGGGATAGCTCGAGGTCAGGTACTCGGCGAGCTCAATTTCCTGCTCGCACGGCGCACCGAAGCTCGTGCCGCGCGCCGCCGTCTCCGTGATTGCGCGCAGAATTTCCGGATGCGCGTGTCCGAGGATGAGCGGACCCCACGAGCAGACGAAGTCGATGTAGCGCTTGCCGTCGACGTCCTCGAACTCGGCGCCCGCACCCGAGCGCAGCACGAGCGGAGTGCCGCCGACGGCGCGGAACGCGCGGACGGGCGAACTCACGCCTCCCGGCATGACGCGCTCGGCGCGCGCCATCAGGGCGGTGGACTTCGGCCCGGCGCTCAGAGCCAGCTCCCGGCGAGCGCCGCGCGGGCGTGGTACGTGATGATGAGGTTCGCTCCCGCGCGCACCATCGCGTGCAGATTCTCGCGCACGACGGCCGCCTCGTCGAGCCAGCCGCGCTCGGCGGCCGCCTTCACGGCCGAATACTCGCCCGACACGTTGTAGGCGGCCAGGGGAAGGGTCGTCAGCTCGCGTACGCGCCGGATCACGTCGAGATACGCGAGCGCGGGTTTCACCATCAGCATATCGGCTCCCTCCGCCTCATCGAGCATCGCCTCGCGCCCGGCCTCCGCGACGTTGCGCGAGTCCATCTGGTAGCTGCGGCGGTCTCCGTGGTGAGGCGCCGAATCGGCCGCGTCGCGGAATGGACCGTAGTAGGCCGATGCATACTTCACTGCGTAGGACATGATCCCGGTCGCGGTGTGGCCTTCGGCGTCGAGCGCGTCGCGCAAGGCGGCGACGCGGCCGTCCATCATGTCCGACGGAGCGACGAGATCCGCGCCGGCGTCGGCGTGCGCGACCGCCATCGCGGCGAGCGGCGCCAGCGAGCGATCGTTGTCGACTTCGTCGCCGACGAGCACGCCGCAGTGTCCGTGATCGGTGTAGGCGCACAGGCACACATCGGTCATGATCACGAGGTCTTGCCCGAACGCGGCACGCAGCGCTCTCACGGCGCGCGGCACCGCCGCGTCCGGATCGTGCGCGCTGCTGCCGGTCGCATCCTTCGCACCGGCCGGCGGCGTGCCGAACAGCAGGACGGACTTGATGCCGAGTTTGTGGTCCGATTCGACGGCACGCAGGAGGTCGTCCACTCCCGTGCGGAAAATATCCGGCATCGAAGCAATGGGTTCGTTCGCGTTCGCGACGGGGAGCACGAAGTGCGGCATCACGAGCTGGCGCGCGAGCACGCTCGTCTCCGCGACGAGGTCGCGCAACGCGGGGCTGCGCCGCAGTCGCCGCGGACGAATTCGCCCGGGGGCCGCGATCTGTGCTTCGGTTGCCGCGTTCCATTCACTCATTGCATGGCCTCCACGAGCGATTCGAAATCGGGATGTATCGCTTCACCGCTGACGGAGAGTCCGGCGGCGGCGACGGCGGCGCTCGTCGTGGGTCCGATCGTGAAAATGCGCGCGCCGGACGGAAACGATGCCTGGTTGAGCAGTCCTCTCACGGCCGACGGGCTCGCGAGCAGCACGTCGCCGATTCCTTCCACGGCCAGGTTCATGGGCGCCGAGGTCGGCGACGCCGGGACGGTTCGATATACGTCGATTCGCGTGACCAGTGCGCCGGCGCGCTCGAGCACCTCCTCGGCGTCGGTGCGTCCGCCTTCCGCGGCGGCCACGACGATGCGTGTCGATGCCGACGCGGACGAGAACGCCTCCGCGAGCAGCTCTTCACCGAGCGCCCGCGACGTGCCGCCTCGCGCGACGAACGGTGTGAGGCCAAGTGATGCGCGCACGGCGGCGGCGGTGCTCTCCCCCACCGCGGCGACCCGGATCGCAGACGGCAACGGTCCCGCGAGCAGGGCCACGGCTTCGGCGCCTCGAGCCGACATGACGCAGAGCCAATCCGCGTCGCGCAGTGCGGCCGCGAGGCGCGAACGGGTTTCCGCATCGTCGAGTGTCTCGGTACGAATGCACGGGAGGATCACGGGTTCGGCGCCGAGGGCGGCGAGTCTCTCCGCCCAGACACTGGAATCCTCAAGTGCGCGGGTGACGAGCACGCGCCGTCCGGATAGCGAAGCGACGATCATGCGTGCACTCCGCGAGACAGTTCGTTCCACGCGACGCTCGCAACCGCCTGCGGATCGTCCCCGACGGCGACACTGCGGGCGACGGATCCGTCCTCGAGGCCCAGTGCCGCGACCAGCGTGAGCGTTCCATCGCTCGCAACGCGGCACCATGCGCCGAACGGAAGCGTGCAGCCGCCCTCCGCGAGATACAGCGCGGCGCGTTCGGCCTGAATCGCGCGACGGCACGATTGATCGTCGAGCGGAGCGATGGCGGCACGAACCGCGAGGCCGCTCTCCCTGACTTGCACGGCGATGGCGCCCTGCGATGGAGCGGGGACGAACACCGCCGGATCGAGCCGCACCGTCGTGATGTCGTCGCCGAGCGTGAGGCGATGCTCGCCATCCGCCCGTGCGAGCCTGGCGAGGCCGGCCGCGGCGAGTACGATGGCGTCGAATCGTCCCTCGGAAAGGGAGCGAACGCGCGTGGGCACATTGCCGCGCAAGAGACCAAGCACGAGATCGGGACGCGCGTCGAGCAGCAGCGCGCGGCGACGGGTCGCCGACGTTCCGACACGCGCGCCGTCTGCGAGCGGCAGGCCGCCGCGATCTGCGGCGACCGCGTCGCGCCGCACGAGCAGGACGTCCGCGACGTCGACGCGTTCCGGGACCGCCGCGATCACAAGGCCCTGCGGCATTCTCGACGGAACGTCCTTGTACGAATGCACGGCCGCGTCGATGGCGCCCTCGAGCAGCGCCGACTCGAGTTCCCGCACGAACACACCGAACGATCCCACGTCGGTGAACGCGCGGTCGGTGACGCGATCGCCCACCGTCGAGATGATCACCAATTCAGGATCGTGGCCGAGCGCGCGGAGGCGTGCCGCGACATCCGTGCTCTGCGCGAGCGCGAGCGCCGACCCTCTGGTGCCGATGCGCAGCCTCATGGCTCGATCATCTCCGGCTCGAGCACCTCGGCGCCCGCGCGATCGCCCGCGGTCGTGAGTGAATCGCGCATCGCCGGATCGCTGCTCTCGAAGAACGCCTCCACCGCGGACGGTCCGACCGTGAAGGCCAAGTCGCGCAGGCCGATCGACGGCACGTGCGCGAGGCGGTTTGCCAGCGTCTCGGCCCAGCGTCGCAGCATCTCGCGGTCGGCCTCGGCGAGCCCCGGCAGCGATTTGGCGAGCAGGCGGTCCACACCTTCCATCGCGGTGCGCCGGTAACTGAGCCGGAGCTGCGCGATGGCCGGCCCGACGAGACGCTCAGCCGTCTGTTTTCGGAATTCGACCACCGCGTCATCGATCACGGCGCGTGCGTCGGCGAAATCGAGCAGCAGGCGATCCCGACCTTCGGCCGCTTCCTCGCTGATGCGGTCCATCCCGATGCGCGTGATTCCCGTCGCATCGGCCACTTCGGGCGCCACGTTCGGCGGGACGCCGAGGTCGATTATGAGCGGCAGCTCGCCCGACGGCGTCCGCGCGGCGATGCGTTCGAGGTCGGCGCGGCCGAGCACCGGCTCTTTCGCGCCCGTCGCCAGCACCAGCGCCTCGACGGCGTCCGGCGCCGCGCGGAACGCGTCGAGTTCCCGCGCCTCGCCGGAAATCTCGCGCGCGAGTTCCTCAGCCCGGCTCAACGTGCGATTGACGACGATCACGCGAACGCCGTGCGCGGCGAGCGCGCGCGCACACTGTTCGGTCATGGTCGACACTCCGATCACGGCGACGGCGCCATGCGTGCGCAGCGCGCGTTCGGCGGCGTGGCGCTCGGCGATCTCGGAGAGCGAGACGGAGCCGATTCTGCCTTCCGTCATGGGCTTCACGCGCTTGGCGACCCGCAGCGCCTCCGTGAACACGCGTTCGAGCCGCGGGCCCACCGTGCCCGCCGCCTGCGCATCCGCCAGCGCATCCCGGATCTGCCCCGCGATCTCGCTTTCGCCGACTCGTGCGGAGTCCAGACCCGAAGCCACGACGAACAGGTGCTCGGCTGCGCCCTCGCCGTGCCACGCACGCATGGCGTGTTCGGCTTCGCCGGCGTGCGCCTCGCGGCCGGTCAGCGCCTCGAACACGCGCCGCCGGCACGCATCGAACGACACGTTTCCGTCGGTGGCGAACGCGACTTCAACGCGTCCGCAGGTCGCGAGATAAACGAGTTCCTGCACGCCGGCGAGATCGCGCAACATCGGCAGCCGTTCGACCCGCGATTCGCGGGGAATCGTCAGTTCCGCCAGCAGCGCGCTGCGACGCTGTCGCCAGCACAGTCCCACGACGCCTATTCGATGCATGGACTCCCATTCCTTCCCAGAGAGTTGCGTGCGACCACTGGGAGGGATCGTAAAGTCCGCGTCGACGCGCGTGTCACAGGCGAGTCATGGCGCGCAAAGTTCCGGCTATCTCGGACGCGTTTGTAGGGATTCTGCCGACAGGCCGTCAAACGCCGACCAATCGAATGAGGCTGTCGATCATTGATGGATGGTCCTCGACCGTCCCGACGAGAATCAGCTCCTCGCCTCCCGCCGCGAGAAAGCTATCGCGTCCCCGAATGCCGATCTCCTCGAGCGTCTCAAGCCCATGCGTCAGGAACCCCGGTGTCGCCACGGCGAGTCTTCGCGTCCCGCCGCGCGCGAGATCCTCGATGACCTTCGCCGTCGCCGGCGTCAGCCAGGGTTCGGGCCCGAATTTCGACTGATACGCAATCGTCGCGTTCGACGTCGGCCAGTCGATGGTCACGAGCAGCGCTGCAGCCGTTTCCTCGCAGTCGCGCGTGTACTGGCGCCGTTCGCGACGGTCGTAGCGGGCCGGAATTCCGTGGAACGAGATGACGAGATGCTCCGGATGCGCGTCGCACGCGTTCAGTGTCTCCCTCCAGCGGGCGGCGAGCGCGGCGATATAGCCATCATCGGCCGGCGTGATGAGCGCCTCGCGATAGCGATGTCCGATCCCCGCGCTCTCGGCTGCTTCGCGCGCGCGCCAGAAGGCCGTCCCCGTCGTCGCATCCGTTCGATGCGGAAACAGGGGCACGACGATCACGGGACCTTCGTTCTCGAGCGCGATGCGGTGCATCTCGGAGTGGAGCGACGGCTCGCCGTACCGATACGCCGAGCTCACCGTGAACGCGCCGTTGGCGCGCGCGCGCACCGCTCCGACCATCCGTTCCGTCGCGACCCGCAGCGGCGAACCGGCCTCGGTCCACACGAGTCCGTAAGCCTCGGCGACGCGATCCGGGCGTGAACGGAGGACGATCTTGTCGAGGATGGGACGCCAGATCCAGCGCGGCAGGTCGACCACGGCGGGATCGCTCAGGAACTCGCTGAGGAACGCGCGAACCGACTCGGGCGTCGGCGCATCCGGCGTCCCGAGATTGACCAGCAGTAGATGTGGTCGCGCTGAACCGGCCATGAAGATGGACGCTGTTGAAGGATTCACCGAACGCTATTCATCAGCGCGGCGCTGTCTATTGATAGTTGTCCCTAAGTAGTCTTACGAGGGCACGCGGGCTCGG
>PMYN01000040.1:0-2718 GCA_003171215.1 Gemmatimonadota bacterium
CGACGGAGAACTCGCGGACGCAAAGGCGAAGCGCGCGACGGCTGCCACGCTCGTGCCCGAGGGCCTGCGTTCGAAATACGATCGTATTCGCGGAGGCAAGAAACGCACCGAGGCGGTGTTCGCGATGAGCGGGATGTCGTGCGGCAACTGCGACACGGCCATCCCGATGCAGCGGCGCCACGTGATGAACAACACGGGTGCCATCGATGTGTGCGAGGGGTGCGGCGTCCTGATGTACTTCCCGGGGTGAAACGGACACCGAGCCGCTGGACATCCGCCCCTCGCACTGACGACGGCGCGGCGCGCTCACTGGCGGACGCTCTCGCGTTGCCCCTGCCGCTTGGCCGCCTGCTCCTCGCGCGCGGATTCGACGATTCGGCGCGGGCCAAGCAGTTCCTCCGCCCCCAGTTGGAGCAGCTGCATTCTCCGACACTTCTGAAAGACCTCCCGAGAGCCGTCGAGCGGCTGGCCGATGCGATCCGGTCGCATGAGACGATCCTGGTCCACGGCGATTACGACGTGGACGGCATGTGCTCGACCACGCTGATGACCCGCGCCATCCGCGCGCTCGGCGGGACGGCCGTGCCGTTCATTCCGGACCGCCGGACGGACGGCTACGATCTCGGGCCCGCGGGTGTGGCGGCGGCGAAGGCGGCAGGCGCGCGAGTGGTGCTCACATGCGACTGCGGCACTACGGCCCACGCCGCCGCCGATGACCTGCGCGCGGCGGGAATCGACCTGATCATCACCGACCACCATTTGCCCGGCGGGCCGTTGCCGCACGCGTTCGCCGTGATCAATCCGCGTCGGCACGACGACGAATCGCCCGACAAGGATCTCGCGGCTGTTGGAGTGGCCTTCAAGCTCGCGCTCGAACTGACCCGCGCGCTGGGCGGCAACGAGAACGTGGTGCTCAACATGCTCGACCTCGTCGCGCTCGCCACGGTCGCCGACGTCGCGCCCCTGCGCGGAGAGAACCGCGTGTTCGTGCGGCGCGGTCTCGCGCTGCTCGCCGACTCCAAGTGCGCGGGGATTCGCGCACTGGTGCGCAGCGCCGGATTGGAGGGGAAGGAGATCACGGCGGGCCGCGTGGGATTCATCCTCGCGCCGAGGCTCAACGCGCTCGGACGGCTCGATCGCGCGATCCGCGGCGTTGAGCTCCTCCTCGCCGACCGCGACGACGAAGCGCTCGGCCTTGCGCGCGTCTGCGAAGAACTCAATCGCGAGCGGCAGGAGATGGACCGCCGCATTCTCGATGAGGCGATGCGCCACGTGGAACGGCTCGACCTCGACGCGACCTTCGGGATCGTGCTCGCGGATCCGTCGTGGCATTCGGGCGTGATCGGCATCGTGGCGTCGCGCGTAGTGGAGCAGACGTCGCGGCCAACGTTCCTGATCGCGCTGCAGGACGGAGTGGGAAAGGGCTCGGGACGCTCGATTCCCGCGTTCGACCTGCACTCGGCGCTCGCGGCGTGCGGAGACCTGCTGGTGAAGCACGGCGGGCACCGCGCGGCGGCCGGGCTCACCGTCGAGGCCGCGCGCGTGGATGAGTTCGCGGCACGATTCAACGAGGTCGCGCTCGACCGGCTGAAACCGGACGATCTCGTTCGCGAACTTCGTGTAGACCTCGAGCTGCCCCTGGCGGAGGCGACCGAGGATCTCGAGAAGCTCCTCCGGCACCTCGAGCCGTTCGGCGTCGGGAATCCGGGGCCGTTGTTCGTGGCGAAGGACGTGCGCCTGGCGTCGAACGCGACGAAGATCGGCGCAAACGGCGTGAAGTTCGCCGTGGAGGCGCCGCAGGGCGCGATGGAAGCGGTGGGGTGGGGCCTCTCCGAGAGAAGCGGCGAGCTCCGCGCCGGCGCGACGGTGGACCTGGCCTACAAGCTCGAACGCAACGAGTTTCGCGGGCGGTCGACGCTCCAACTCGGCCTCGTGGATTTTCGATGAGGATCATCGCGGGCGAGTGGCGCGGCCGTCGGATCTCGGCGCCGAAGGGCGATTCAGTGCGGCCCACGCTCGGCAGCGTGCGCGAGGCGTGGATGAGCATGGTGCACACGAGCCTGCCGGATGCGCGCGTGCTGGACCTGTTCGCGGGAAGCGGCGCGCTCGGGCTCGAGGCCCTCTCGCGCGGCGCCGCGTGGGTGGACTTCGTCGAGAACGATCCGCGCACCTTCCGCGTATTGCAGGAGAACGTCGGGCTGCTCGGAGGGCGCGAACGCTGCGCGCTGCATCGCGAGGACGCGATAGGCTTTCTCACGAAAGCGCGACGGGNNGCCGACCCGCCTTACAGGAAGAACCTGGCGGTGCAACTTGCCGATCTCTGGCTGAAGCGGCCGTTCGCAACGATCTTCGGAGTCGAACACGAGTCATCAGAGTCCCTTCCCGACGGCGGCGATACGCGCCGTTACGGTGAAACGTCAATCACGATCTACCGAACCTGAACGGCATCCACATACTCATGCCACGAGTCGCGCTGTACGCGGGAAGCTTCGATCCCATCACGAATGGGCACTCCGACCTCATCCGCCGCAGTCTGTCGTTCGTCGACCGGCTCGTCGTGGCGGTCGCGTCGAACCCTTCCAAGCAGACATTGTTCACGCCCGAAGAGCGTACGGAACTCATCCGCGCCGCCGTCAACGGCGATCCGCGCGTGGACGTGCAGCATTTTCAGGGCCTCACGGTGGACTTCGCGAAGCAGATCAGCGTGCTGATGATCAT
>PMYN01000040.1:2727-21837 GCA_003171215.1 Gemmatimonadota bacterium
TCCGTCGAGGCCGCATTGCTCAAGAAGTTCCCGAAGAAATGAGTTTCCTGTCCGGCGTGTGCGACCGCGCGTCGAAGCTCGGCGCGCGCGTCGCGTTCGGCGAGGCCGGGGACCAGCGGGTGCTCGACGCGGCAATGCGGCTCGAGAAGGAAGGGGTCGCCGCGCCCATCCTCGTGATCGATCCGGCTGACGAAGCCGGAAGCGCGAAGGCGCGGAAGAGCGGACTCGAGTGTGTGGACCCGTCGAGCGATCCGCGCGCCCCGGCGCTGGCCGCGGCGCTGCTTCAGTCGCGCGCCAAGCACGGGATGACCGCGGACGAGGCGGCAAGACTCTCGCACGATCCGCTCGCGTTCGCGACCTGGCTCGTGAAGACCGGGGCGGCCGATGCTTCGGTCGGCGGCGCCGTGCGCACCACGCGCGAGCTGATGCACTTCGCGCTCTGGCTGATCGGGCCCGCGAAGGGGATTCGCACCGTCTCGAGCGCGTTCTACATGGTTGTTCCGCCGTTTCGAGACGCTCTCACAGCCAACAATCCGTCGCTGTCGTCTGACGTCCCCCGTGCGCAGTCCGAAGGCGAAGTGCTGACTTTCACCGACTGCTCCGTCGTCCCCAATCCCGATGCGTCCCAACTCGCTGATATCGCGATGGCGGCGGCCGCGGCGAGGCGGCGGATCGTCGGCGACGAGCCGCGGGTCGCACTGCTTTCCTACAGCACCAGGGGCAGCGGCGGCGAAGGGGGATCGATCGCGACGGTCCAGGCGGCCGTGGCGCTCCTGAAGCAGCGCGCCCCGAAACTCGCGGTGGACGGCGAGATGCAGGCCGACTCCGCGCTCATCGCAGACGTCGCCGCGCGAAAGGCGCCGGGCAGCACCGTGGCCGGCCGGGCGAACGTGCTCGTCTTCCCGAACCTCGACGCCGGGAACATCGCATACAAGCTGACGGAGCGCCTGGCCCACGCGCAGGCGATCGGACCGATCCTGCAGGGCCTCGCGATGCCGGTGTCCGATCTCTCGCGCGGCGCCGATACCGACGCCATCTTTCACGTAGCTGCACTCACACTATTGCAGTCGGCGCGCTTTCACACGTCCGGAGATCAGGCCCCATGAGCTTTTCCGTATCCACCCGCGGCGACGTCTGCATCGTCGAAGTCGAAGGCCAGCTGATCGTGGGCAACCGTCAGGAGCTCAAGCAGAAAATCCTCGACGAGCTCGAGAAGGGGACGCGGAAAGTGCTGGTTGATTTCGCCCGCACGGGCTACATCGACAGCTCCGGGCTGGGGGTGCTCGTCTCGCTGGCGAAGAAGATTCGTGAGATGGGTGGCGATTTACGGCTGGCCAATCTCAACGACGACCTCCAGACATTGTTCGAACTCACGAAGCTGGACACCCTCTTCCAGATTTCAGAGACCCGCGAGCGCGCCCTCGAGAATTTCTAGGCCAGCTAGGGAAACCGATGACTCCGAGGGTCACGCCGGCTGAACAACGGCAGCTCGACGTCCGCATTCCCAGCGACGTCCAATACATCGAAGCGATCGTCGAGCAGGTGGTGCTGCGCTGTGCGGCGCACAGCTACCCGCGCCGCCATCTCGCGCTGAACGTCCCCGTCGCGCTCACCGAAGCGATCTCGAACGCGATCCTGCGCGGCAACCACGACGACGCGGCGCGCTCGGTGCACGTGCGCGCCGACGTGGACTCCAGCCGCCTGGTGCTCGAGGTGCGCGACGAGGGGATCGGGTTCGACCTCGACGCGTGCACCGAGGATCCGACGACGCCGGAGAACCTCTTGCGCGAGGACGGGCGCGGACTGTTCCTCATGCGCCGGCTGATGGACCACGTGGAACGCTTCAGCGACGGCGGAAACGTTGTCCGGCTCATCCTTCACCGCGCGTAGCGGCCCGGGACCGGCATCGTGAGCGAGCTCGACATCGCCCTGCGCGAAGCGAAGCTGGCCGCGCAGCAGCTCTCCGAGAGCTGGGAGGAAATCAACCTCCTCTATTCGATCGGCGAGATCCTCGGGCGCACCGTCAATCTCGACGACGCGGCGCGCACGATCCTCAACGAGATATCGGAGACGGTCGGCGCGAAGCGCGCGGCGATCTTCGTGCACGAGGCGAACACCGGGCTGCTGCGGCCGGTCGCCGTGCTCGGCGCCGATGTCGCGAAGATGAAGCCGATCGGGATCGACGATGAGGCGAGTGTCGCGGCACGCGTATTCCGCACGCAGCGGCCGCTGCTCGTGCCGGAAGGCGAGCTCGAGTCGCCGCTCGAAGCGCCCGTGAGAGCGGGCGCGATGCTCTCGGTGCCGATCATGTGGACGTCGCCCACGGGCGGCGTTCCGCTCGGCGTGGTGACGCTCTCGGGCCGCCGCGCGAGCGAGCGCTTCACGGCGGGCGACCAGAAGCTCGTCGCCGCGATTGCGTCGCAAATCGGCACGGCGATCCAGATCGACCATCTCGTGAAGGCGTCGGTCGCGACCGAGCGCCTCGCGCACGAGATGCAGCTCGCGCACGAGCTGCAGATGCGGCTGCTGCCGTCGCCGAGTGTGGTCGCGCCCGACGCGACCTGCGCCGCGCGCGTGGAGCCGGCGCTTTCCGTGGGAGGAGATTTCTACCACCTGTTCAAGCTGGGGCAGGGACGCACCGGCGTGCTCATCGGCGACGTGTCGAGTCACGGTTACCAGGCGGCACTCATCATGGCGCTCACGATGAGCGCGATGGCGATCCACGCGCAGAACACGGATGATCCTGCAAAGACGGTCTCCTCACTCCTCGCTTCGCTCTCGGACGAACTGAAGCAGACCGAAATGTTCCTCTCGCTCTGTTACGTGGTGATCGACCCGGAGCGCGGCGAGCTGCGCTACGCGAACACGGGACATCCGCACGCGTTCGTGGTGTCGGCCGACGGCACGGCCGAACGTCTCACCGCCACCGACCCGCCGCTCGGGCTTGGCACGGAGGAACCGCGCGGGTCGCGCCGTGCCTGGCATCGCGGATCGGACCTGCTCGTGCTCTTCACGGACGGCGTCAGCGACGCGCGCGACGATCGTGGCCGCGTGCTCGGCGAGTCGCGCGTGCTCGACGTGGTGAAGGCCCGCCGCGCCGAAGCGCCGCAGCGCGTGGTCGACGGCGTGTTCGCGCTCGTCGAAGGCCACATGGGGCGGGTGACACCGGAGGACGATCAGGCGCTGGTAGTGCTGCGCTCGTAAACCAACCATGAACCGACCGTGAGTTATCCCAAGCCGAGGAAGTGGCTCGGCCAGCACTTCCTGACGGACCCGAGGATTCTCGGCCGGATCGCGGACGTCCTCGCGATCACGAAGGACGACACCGTGGTGGAAATCGGGCCCGGGCGCGGCGCGCTCACGGAGCAGCTCGTGTCGAGGGCGAGACGCGTGGTCGCGATAGAAATCGACCGCGATCTCGCGAAGCTGCTGCGCGAGAAGTACGCGGGCGACGAGCGCGTGACGGTCATCGAGAGCGATGTCCTCGACGTGAACCTGGGCGAGGCCGCGGGCGGGCCGTACCTCGTGGCGGGAAACGTGCCCTACAACATCACGACGCCGATCCTCTTTCACGCGCTCGAGTTTCCCCGGGCGGAACGCGCGGTGTACCTCGTGCAGCGCGAAGTGGCCGAGCGAGTGGTGGCCGCACCGGCGAGCGAGAACTACGGCGCGCTGAGCGCGAACCTGCAGGCCTTGGCCTCGGCGGAGCTGGTATTCAAGGTTGCGGCAGGGGCGTTCACCCCGCCGCCGAAAGTGGAGAGCGCCGTTCTGCGGATTACTCCGCGCGCCGATCCGCTGGTGGTGAGGAGTGAGGAGGGGGCCTATCGCGCGATGGTGGTCGGCGCGTTCGGATTCAGGCGGAAGCAGATGCAGCGGGTGGTGCGGGAGTTGTGGGATCTTGGCGCCGACGAGGCGGCGGAGATTCTCGCGCGGGCGGGCGTCGAGCCTACCGATCGGCCGGAGGTGCTGACACCCGCTGATTTTGCCCGGCTGCTGCGCGCGCGAGCGGCTTCAGACTAATAAGCGAGTAATCGTCACTCGCCCGCGTTCACCAGCGCATACGAGAGAATCTCGAGCTCCAGCGCCATGTTCACCGACCGCAGCGTCACCTTCTCGGGCACTGTCAACGGCGTGGGCGCAAAGTTCAGGATCGCGCGCACACCTGCCTTGACCACCCGGTCCACCAACGTCTGCGCCGCCTCCGCCGGAACCGCGATCAGCGCGATATGCGGCTTGAGTTTCATGATATCCGACTCGAGCTCCCGCTGGTCTCTGACCACGACGCCATCCAGCGTGCCCCCGACGCGAGCCGGATCCTCATCGTACACCCCGACCACCTTGAAGCCGCGGTCCCGGAACCCCTCGTACTGCGCGAGTGCCGCCCCGATCTTGCCCGCTCCGACGATGACCACATTCCACTGCCGACCCAGCCCCAGGATCTCGCGCAGGCTGCTCGACAGCGCGCTCACGGAATAGCCGAGTCCGCGCTTGCCGAACGAGCCGAAGAACGAGAGGTCTTTCCGCACCTGCGCGGAGGTCGTCCCGCCTTGGGCGGCGAGCTCGCCGCTCGAGATCGTCTGGTGTCCGTGCACCTCGAACTCCTCCAGGAATCGGAGGTAGGCCGAGAGTCGCCGGACGGTGGATTCTGCGATTCGTTTCAAGGCGAAGCGGGCTTGTGAATGATTTCACAAGGTAACGCTGGTTCTGGCAATACGACAAGGGCAGTGGGACCGCACGGCAACTGAAGTACGGAGGCTTTTGCGATGATTTGAACGGATAAGCAACTGCAACGGCCACCGCTTTTCCACGGATTTCGCGGATGACCTCGGATAGGCACCACAAAAACAAAACTTGGGGGAACAGCAACAGCCAAGCAGTTGCAGTTCCCCCAAAAGTCTTTTTGCCGTTGCAGTTGTCTATCCGCTGCATCCGCGAAATCCGTGGAAAAGCGGTGGCCGTTTCTGTTGCAGTATCCGATCCAATCCCGGAAATCCGTGGTAACCTTCTGCCGTTGTTTCGTTAGGAGTTCGCTAACTTTGAGAAATGGTCGATCACACCCCCTCCGCATCCGGCACGCCGTTCGAAGAGGTCTCCTTCCTCGTGGTGGACGTCGAGACGACGGGGATCAGCGCGTGGGCGGGAGATCGCGTGACCGAGGTGGCCGCGGTGTTCGTGAAGGGAGGCGTGCTGCGCGAGGCGTTCTCGTCGCTCGTGAACCCCGGGCGCCCGATCCCCCCGTTCATCACGCATCTCACGGGAATCGACGACGCGATGGTGAGGAACGCGCCACGATTCGGCGAGATCGCCGGCGAACTGGCGCAGCACATGGTGGGACGCGTGTTCGTGGCGCACAACGCGCGATTCGACTGGAACTTCCTTTCGGCTGAGTACCATCGCGTCACGAGTACGCCGTTGGATTCGCTGACGAGCGAGCAACTCTGCACGGTGCGGCTCGCGCGGCGATTCCTGTCGCATCTGCCACGACGGAATCTCGACGCGGTGGCGAATCACTACGGGGTCTCGATAGACGGCCGGCACAGGGCGATGGGCGACGCGCGCGCGACGGCGCACGTGCTCGTGGGATTATTGAAGGATGCGGAGCGCAGCGGATTGTACACGTGGGAAGCGCTCGGCGAGGTGATGTCGAGAAGGACGAGCAAGGCGAGGGCGAAGCGAAGTGCGCTGCCGCGTGCTTCCGATGGGCGCGAGGGGGCGTAGACGACTACGCTGTCTCGGACCAACCGGCATACCTAACTCAGAGAGACCGACGTGACCCCTCCGCTCCCGCTCCACCAATCACGCAAGGTCGGCCGCTTCACCGTCCACGCGCTGCAGGCCGGCGGGCAGAAGCTCGACGGCGGCGCGATGTTCGGCGTGGTGCCGAAACCGCTGTGGGAACGCCGGATCGCGGCGGACGAGAAGAATCGGATTCCAATGGGGATGCGCTGCCTGCTGGTCGAGCACGACATCGGGCTCGTGCTCATCGACACCGGCGCGGGCAACAAGGAGAACGCGAAGTTCCACGACATCTACGCCCTGGAGAATGGCGGCGCGAGCGCGAGCGACGCGAGCGGCACGAACGACGACGGTGCCACCCGCACGGCGCTCGAGGATGCGATCGTCGCGGCCGGTCATCGCGTGTCGGATGTGACGCTGGTGATCAACACGCACCTGCACTTCGACCACGCCGGCGGCGACACGTACATCGATTCGGCCGGCGTGGTGCGCGCGTCGTTCCCGAACGCGCGCTACGTGGTGCAGAAGGGCGAGCACCACTGGGCGACGCACACCAACGAGCGCACCGGGGCGAGCTACTTCGTGCGGAACTGGGATCCGATCATCGAGGCCGGCCGGTTCGACTTGATAGAAGGCGAGCGTGAGATCGTGCCGGGGATCTCGGTGATGCTCACGCCCGGGCACGTGCCGTACCACCAGTCGGTGCTCGTCGATGGCGGGTCGGAGATCGCCTGCTTCCTCGGCGATGTGTGCCCGACCGCGGCGCACCTGCCGCTCCCATGGATCATGGGGTACGACGTGGAGCCGTTGCGGACGCTCGAGTCGAAGCGGGCGCTGTTCAAGCGGGCCGAGGACGAGAAGTGGCTGATGGTGTTCGAGCACGACGCGACTGTGCCGTGGGGTCGTGTGCGGCACGACGGGAAATCGTACGGGCTTGACCTAACCCCCTGAGCCGCTTACGTTTCTGGGACATCGTAGACAAGAGATCGAGCCTGGCTTGCTCGATCCACCCTCTGGCCTCCGACGCGATTACCGGTCGGTTGTGCTGCAGGAGTTCGCCGCAATGATCTCACGCGTGAGCAATTTCACGGCGTGTGGTCGTCGCATCGCGGACTCTCAAGAGAGGGTCCGCGATTTTCTTTTCCGTCACGGAGGAAGACAGACATTCAGGACACCACAAAGCGGCCGCCGCGCGTCAACCGGCAGATCCGCATCAGCCCGGTTCGAGTTATCGCAGCGGACGGGGCTCAGCTCGGAATCATGGAAGTGGATGCCGCACTGGCGGCGGCTGTGGAGCAAGGGTTCGATCTGGTCGAAGTCGCGCCGCTCGCGCGACCGCCCGTCGTCCGGATCATGGACTACGGGAAGTACAAGTTCGAGATGGCCAAGCAGGCTCGGCAGGCCAAGAAGAAGCAGCACGTCATCCTGCTGAAGGAAGTGAAGTACCGGCCCGGAATCGAAGTGCACGACTTCGATACGAAAACGCGCCATGCGCGCGAGTTCCTCCAGGACGGAAACAAGGTGAAAGTCACGCTGATGTTCCGCGGGCGGCAGATCGCCCATCCGGAACTCGGACGCGCCGTGGTGGCAAGGGTTGCCGTCGCGCTGGCCGATGTCTCGAAGATCGAGACGGACGCGCGACTCGAAGGGAAGGCCCTGACGATGATCCTAACGCCGAAATAGACGAGATCCGATATGCCGAAGATGAAGACCCACAAGGGCGCGAAGAAGCGTTTCTCCGTTACGTCGAAGGGGAAAGTGCGCCGGATGAAGGCTTACAAGAGCCACATTCTTACCAAGAAGACCTCGAAGCGGAAGCGCCAGCTCCGCCGTCCCACGACGGTGAAGACCGTTGGCGATGCGAAGCGCATCAAGCGCCTGCTTCAGGCCTAAGGAGAACTGACCAATGCCACGCGTACGATCGAATGTCGCGCGACTGAAGCGCAAGAAGCAGATCATGAAGGCCGCCCGCGGAAACTTCGGCGGCCGCAGCAAGCTCTGGAAGGCAGCGAAGGAAACGGTCGAGCGCGGCTGGGTCTACGCCTATCGCGATCGCAAGAACAAGAAGCGCGAGTTCCGCAAACTGTGGATCCTGCGCATCAACGCCGCCGCACATCAGCACGAGATGACGTACAGCGCGTTCATGAACGGTCTCAAGAAGGCGGGCATCGAAGTCGACCGGAAGATTCTGTCTGACCTCGCAATCAAAGACGCTGATACGTTCGCGGAGTTGGCTGCCAAGGCGAAATCCGCTCTGTCCGCTGCTTAATCGTCGACAGACGGCGGACGACGGACGGCAGCTGGGACGGCGGACGGCAGCTGCCTTCCGCCGTCTGCCGTCCCAGCTGCCGTCTGCCACCCGCCGTCAGCCGTCTCAATTGTGACCCTCGCCGAGTTCCAGAAGGAATGTGAATCCCTCGCCGCGGACGGTCCTGCGCTCATCAGCGCGGTGACCGACCTCGGCGCGTGGGGCGATCTGCGCAATGCGCTCGTCGGCCGCACGGGCGGACGCCTCACGGACATCATGAGCGCGCTCGGGTCCCTCCCCAAGGAAGACCGCCGCGCGGCCGGACAGCTCGCCAACGCGACGAAAGTCGCGATCGAGGAACTGCTCGAGAAGCGGCGCGCGGAACTCGCCGGCGCTGCCAAGTCCGTCGTCATCGGCGATCCCAGCATGCCGGCCCGCCAGAACTGGCGCGGCTCCGTGCACCCGGTCTCGCTCGTGATCGACGAGATCAGCGAGATCTTCCGCGAGCTCGGGTTCAGCATCGCGCTGGGCCCGGAGGCCGAGACGGAGTGGTACAACTTCCTCTCGCTCAACTTTCCCGCGGATCACCCCGCGATGGAGCTGCACGACACGCTCTATCTCGAGGGCGGCGGACTGCTGCGGACGCACACGTCGCCGGTGCAGATCCGCACCCTGCAGAAATATCCGCCGCCGATCCGCATCCTCGCGCCCGGCAACGTGTATCGCCGCGATTTCTTCGACGCGACGCACTCGCCGATGTTCGCGCAGATCGAAGGGCTCGCGGTGGACGAGGGGATCAGCTTTGCCGATCTCAAGGCCACGCTCACGCACTTTGCGCGGCGCTTCTACGGCGCGTCGCGGCGCACGCGATTCCGGCCGTCCTTCTTCCCGTTCACCGAGCCATCTGCCGAGATGGACGTCGAGGCCGATCTCGGCGATGGGCGTGGGCTGCGGTGGATCGAAATCATGGGATGCGGCCTCGTGCACCCGGCGGCGCTCGAGAGCGCCGGCGTGGACAGCGAGAAGTACACCGGATGGGCGTTCGGCATGGGGCCGGGACGGATCGCGCAGTCGCGGTACAACATCCCGGACTGCCGCATCATGTTCGACTCCGACGTCCGCTTTCTCGAACAGTTCGCGCCTTGATACAACCATGAAGATCTCGCACGACTGGCTTCGCGCGTTCGTCCCGCACGCGCTCACGCCGCAGGCGGTGGGCGAGCTGCTCTCGGACCACACGGTCACGCTCGACGGCATCGCGCCACTGCGCGCCGACCTCGTGCCGTTCGTGGTCGCGCGCGTCGTCGCGAGCGAGAAGATTCCGGAGACGAAGCTCTCGTTCAACAAGGTGGACGACGGCAGCGGCACGCTGCTCGAGGTCGTCTGCGGCGCGCCGAACGTCACGGTGGGCGCGCTCTATCCGTTCGCGCGCACCGGAACGGTGATGCCCGCCGGGCTCACGATCGAAAAGCGGAAGATTCGCGGCTTCACCTCGAACGGCATGCTCTGCTCGGCGCGCGAACTTGGGCTCGGCGACGATCACGAGGGTATCCTCGCGCTGAGCGTCGACGTGCCGCCGGGAACGCCGCTGCTCGGCGCGATGCCGATCGGCGACACGCAGCTCGACCTCGACGTGCTGCCGAATCGCCCGGACCTGCTCTCGCACCGCGGCGTGGCGCGGGAGCTCTCCGCGCTGACGGGCGTGAACATGGAGACGCCGGTCGAACTGCAAGGCACGGCGGCGATTCCGCTGGCCACCACGGGGAGGCCGAGTGCGACCGCGCACGGCGTTCGCGTGACGGTCGAGGATCCGGCCGGCGCGCCGCACTACATCGCCGTGGTCATTCGGGGCGTGAAGATGGACGCGAGCCCCGACTGGCTCAAGCAGCGCATGGAATCCGTCGGCAGCCGCTCGATCAGCAACGTGGTCGACGCGACGAACTACGTGCTGCACGCGCTCGGACAGCCGGTGCACGCGTTCGACCTCGCGAAACTCGCGCAGCACGCGATCGTGGTGCGCAAGGCGAAGGTGGGCGAAACGCTGGTCACGCTCGATGGCGCCACGCGCACGCTCGAGCCCTGGATGACGATCATTGCCGATGGCGAGCGTGCGACCGCGCTCGCCGGCGTGATGGGAGGGCAGGCGAGCCAGGTCACCGACGCGACAACCGACGTTCTCCTCGAGGTCGCGCACTTCGCGCCCCGTGATGTGCGCAAGGTTCGCCGCGCGCTGGGTCTCTCGACCGACGCGAGCTATCGATTCGAGCGGGGAGTGGACGGAGGATCGACGGACGAGATCGCCTCGCTGGCCGCCCGGCTGATCGTTGCGGTTGCCGGCGGCACGATCGAGTCGGTTCTCGACGTGGGCGCGCCACCTCCGTCGGCCGCTGCCGTCCGGCTGAGGCCGGCGCGCGTCGATCAGCTGCTCGGCGCGCACGTCGCCGAAGAAGAGATCGAGCGCCTGCTCGCCGCCGTCGGTTTCATGGTCGAGCCTGGTGCCGATCGTGCGTTCAGCGTGATGCCGCCGACGTGGCGCCACGACGTTTCGCACGAGGTTGACCTCGTCGAGGAGATCGCGCGCCTGCGGGGTTACGATGCGCTGCCCGACGAACTGCGGCCGTATCGCATCGGCACGGTTCCCGATCATCCGCTGCACATCGCGGGGCGACGCGTGCGCGACGCGCTGGTGGCCGCGGGGCTCGCCGAGACGCGGCCGATGCCGTTCACGAAGGGCGACGGCACGCCGCATGCCCGCGTGGCGAATCCGCTCGCGGAAGACGAACCGTACCTGCGCAAGTCGCTGCTCGATACGCTCGCGCGTCGCGCCGAGTACAACCTGAATCAGCACGAAGGAAACGTGCGGTTGTTCGAGATTGGCTCCGCGTTCATTCCCGACGGCGCCGGGCTGCCGAGCGAGGAACTGCGTGTCGCGGCGCTCATCATGGGCGCGCGTCGTCCTGCGCACTTCACGGAGCCAAAGCCGGCCGCGTTCGATGCATGGGACGCAAAGGCGCTCGCGGAAACGATCGCGCGTGCGGCGTTTCCCGGGGCGAGTGTCCGTTTGGAGGCGGGCGAGAGCGGCGAGCTTTGGACACTGCACGTGGTCGAGGCCGATCCGGAACCGGAGATTGGCCCGGAGCAAGAGGATGGCAGTTACACGGAGTTGTTCCGCATCACCGTGTTCCAGGTGGGCTCGGTGCGCACGGTCGCGCTCGACGCACCGGTGTGGGCGTCGCCCGCGTTCGGCGTGGAGGTCACGCTTGGCCTGCTGCCGTCGGCGCCGGTCGCCGAACCGGGGAAGCACGACTACTCTGCAACAGACGAGCGCTCCGATCCGCATTTCCCTTCCTTCGCGCTGCTGCCAACGACGCCCGCGGCGGAGTTCGATCTCGCCCTGATCGTGCCGATCGACATGCCTGCCGAGATGGTCGAGCGCGTGATGCAGCAGGCTGGCGGTGAGATGCTCGAACACGTCGAACTCTTCGACGAATTCCGCGGCGCCGGCGTGCCCGAAGGAAAACGTTCGCTCGCCTGGCGGTTGACCTTCCGCCACCCCGAGCGCACTCTACGCGACAAGGAGATCGACGGTCGTCGCGCTCAACTGCTCAAGACGCTGGAGAAAGAACTCGGTGTCGTCCCCCGCACGGCCTGACGCGAAAGCGTTCAAGGAACTCGAAGCGCTCGTCCGCAACCTGGGCGAGGAGCTCTCGACGTTCCGCAAGCGCGCCCAAGCCGCCGAAACGCGATTGAAGGGGATCGCGACAAAGGGCGGGGGCGGCGACGTGCACGCGGAAGAGCGCGTCGCCCAGCTCGAGGCGGAGAATGCGAAACTGCGCCAGCGCGTGGACGCGGCCGCCGCGCGAACGCGGAAGATGCTCGACCGCGTGCGCTTCCTTCGCCAGCAGCACAGTGGAGAATCGCGATGAGCGCGAAATACAGCACGCGGGTCTCGATCTTCGGCGAGGAGTACACGCTCAAGAGCGACACGCCGCCGGAGCACACGCGCGCTGTCGCGGCCTACGTGGACAAGGCGATTCGCGAGGTGATGGGGAGCGCCGCCGTCGTGGAGTCGCACAAGGCCGCCATTCTCGCGGCGCTCTCGATCACGGATGAACTGTTCCGTGAGCGGGCGGGGAACGTGGAGATGGCCGAGGCGATGAACGGGCTGTCGGGAGAGCTCAAGCGCTGGCTGCCGCCGGCCAAGCGCGGCTCGGCCAAGGGCGAAGCGTGAGGGGTGATCCGGCGCGAAGAGCGAGAGGCGACGGGGGCTCTCAAACGGCGACGAGCGACGGGTGAGAGGCGACTTGGTGAAGAGCGACGTGTGAGGTGTGGGAGGCGGGCTGCTCGCTCCTCACCCGTCGCTCTTCGCTAGATCGCCGCTCACGCGTCGCTCGTCGCCGTTCATACCGTCGCTCCTCGCCTCTTACGCCGAGAGTACTGCGTTCACCGCGAGCATCAGCTCTGCCGACGTGAACGGCTTCAGCAGCATGCACGCGAGGTACTGCCGTGCATTCGCGCCGAGGTCGGCATCGTGGTCCCCCGTGACGAGCACCACGCGAAGCTTCGGCTCGCGCGCGAGCAGTTCATCGAACGTGCGTTCGCCGGGATCTCCAGGGAGGTGCCAGTCGAGCACCACGAGTCGGATCTCCTTCGCGTTTTCTTCGAAGAGCTTGATGCCTTCCTGTCCGCTCGACGCGAGCAGCACGCGGTAGCCCTGCCTCGCGAGCAGCCGTCCGATCACTGCGCGCACGGCCTCCTCGTCGTCGATGACGAGTACGAGAGGCGCGTCTGCTGCGTTGTCCTGCGGAACAGTCATTCGGACATCCCGACGAGAAAGGCGTTGATGGACAAATCGACCACTACGTAGATGCAACCTGTCAAAGAATAAGACAAGGTCGATTCCAACGGAACCAGCCTCAGCGTACTCCGCACATCCTGAGCCAAGATGCTTGCGCCGCACGATTCCGCGCTATTCGGTGCCATCTCGTTGCCTTTTCGTTGTTTTGGTTCTAGTTTGCTCGGACGTGGAGCCGCGAGCACGTAGGTACAAGCGGCCTCGGTAGTTAGCCCGACCCGTTCAGCGCCCTTCGACGGCGCCCGGCCGGCCGGTCGAACCTCCCTGGTGCTTCGCCGCTGTTCGCATGTTCCCGTGCGGTCTTCATGAATCGCGGTACACCCGCAAATCGCGCGAGGTGTTGCCGTCTTGGAGTATACGGACAATGAATCCACTTGCATGGGTGGCGATCGCGCTCGGCGTGCTTGGTGTCGCCGGTTCCGCGGTCGCCTTTGTTGTTGGAAGGCGCACCGGTCGCGACACCGAGGTCCGGGCCCGGGAGGCGGCGGGGGACACGGCGGAGCAGCTCGTCAAGCGAATCATCGGTGATGCCGAGCGCGACGCCGATGGGCTTCGCAAGCAGTCGGTGCTCGCCGGGAAGGAAGAGGCGATGCGCGCCCGCGAGGAATGGGAGGCCGAGGCCCGACGCCGCCGCGAGGAAGTCGAGCGCGAGGAGAAGCGCCTGCAGGAGCGCGAGAGCGTCCTCGACCGCAAGTTCGACCTCGTCGAGACCCGCGACAAGGACGTCGGAAAGCGCGCGAGCGACCTCGGACGCAAGGAGAAGTCGGTCGAGGAACGCCAGCAGGAGCTGGACAAGATGGTGGGCGAGGAGCGCCGCCGCCTCGAACAGCTCGCCGGTCTCTCGGCCGCGGAGGCGAAGGCCGAGCTCATCCGGCGCATGGAAGAGGAGGCGCACGCCGATGCGGCCAACCGCCTGCGCGAGATTCGCGAGACCGCCAAGCGCAACGCCGATCGCGAGGCGAAGAAGATCGTCGCGCTCGCCGTGCAGCGCATCGCGGCCGACCACACGGCGGAGATCACCGTGAGCGCCGTCGCGCTGCCGAAGGACGAGATGAAGGGGCGCATCATCGGCCGCGAGGGACGCAACATTCGCGCCTTCGAGCTCGCCACCGGCGTGGACGTGATCATCGACGACACGCCGGATTCGGTGGTCGTCTCCTGCTTCGATCCCGTGCGCCGCGAAGTCGCGCGGCTCGCGCTCGAGAAGCTCGTCGCGGACGGACGGATCCATCCGGGCCGCATCGAGGAGGTCGTCGAGAAGGCGCGCAAGGAAGTGGACGCGGGCATCGTCGAGACCGGCGAACAGGCCGCGTACGAGGTGAACGTGCACGGACTGCACCCAGAGCTGATCAAGCTCGTGGGGCGCATGAAGTGGCGCACCAGCTACGGCCAGAACATCCTGCTGCACTCGAAGGAAGTCGCGTGGCTCGCGGGAATCATGGCGGAGGAACTCGGCCTCGATCCCGCGATGGCGCGCCGCGGCGCGCTGCTGCACGACATCGGCAAGGTGCTCACGCACGAGCATGAGGGCACGCACGTGCAGCTCGGCGTGGAGGTCGCCACGAAGTACGGCGAGAACCCGATGGTGGTGAACTGCATCGCGGCGCACCACGACGACGTGCCGCACGAGAGCGAGGTGAGCGTGCTCGTGCAGGCGGCGGACGCCATCAGCGGATCACGCCCCGGCGCGCGCCGCGAGGCCTTCGAGACGTACGTGAAGCGGCTCGAAGGACTCGAGAAGATCGCGTCGAGCTACAAGGGCGTCGACCGCGTGTTCGCGATCCAGGCCGGCCGCGAGATCCGCGTGATCGTGAATCCCGACGACGTGGACGACGCGCGCATGCAGTCGCTGACGGAGGAGATCGCGCGGCGGGTGGAGACGGAGCTGCAGTACCCCGGTCAGATCAAGGTCGTAGCAATCCGCGAAAAGAGAGCGATAGACATTGCCCGCTGAAATCATCGACGGCGCGGCCGTCGCAACGAAGGTCCGCGCGGAGGTCGCGATCGCGGCCGCCGCGCTCGCGAAACACGGAATCGTTCCCGGACTCACGGTGGTCCTCGTGGGAGAGGATCCTGGGAGCATGGTGTACGTCGCGTCGAAGGAGAAAGCCTGCCTGGAGGCGGGAATGCACGGCGAGACGATCCGGCTCCCCGCATCGACCTCACAGGCCGAGCTGCTCGCCGTGGTGGATCGCCTGAACGCCGATCCCGCCATCCACGGCATTCTCGTGCAGATGCCGCTTCCGAAGCAGATCGACTCGCAGACGGTGATCCGCCGCATCGCGCCGCAGAAGGATGTGGACGGCTTTCATCCGGTGAACGTCGGCAAGGTGCTGATCGGCGACAGGGACGGGTTCGCGCCGTGCACGCCGTGGGGCGTGCAGGTGCTGCTCGAAGCGTACGGCGTGAAGACGACCGGAATGGAGTGTGTGATCGTCGGCCGCTCGAACATCGTCGGCAAGCCGATGGCGAGCCTGATGGTGCAGCCGGGAGCGCATGCCGACTGCACCGTGACGATCTGCCACAGCCGCACGCGTGATCTCGCCTCGCACACGAAGCGGGCCGACCTGCTGATCGCGGCGATCGGCCGTGCGGAATTCGTGACCGGCGACATGATAAGGCCGGGCGCCGTGGTGATCGACGTCGGGATGAACCGCGTGGACGATGCGACGGCCAAGGCCGGATATCGGTTGAAGGGCGATGTGCATTTCGAGAGCGCGAAACAGGTCGCGTCGCTGATCACGCCGGTGCCCGGCGGAGTGGGACGCATGACGATCGCCATGCTCCTGAAGAACACGGTGAGGGCGGCGGAGATGACGGCGCCCGCCATCAGGGCGGGAGCGTGACCGTGCCGGTCGAAGCGGTCGCGTGACCGTTCACATCGAAGGGGGCGCGTGAACGTTCCCATGGGAGCGGGCGCGTGAGCGCGCCTGGCGGCTCTCCCGAGCTCGCGCTGACCATCGCCCAGCTGACCAACGCGGCGAAGGAGATACTCGAGGGCGCGTTTCCTCCGGTCTGGATCAAGGGCGAGGTGGGGAACTTCACCGCGCATCGCAACGGCCACTGGTACTTCTCGCTGCGCGACGCGACGGCGCAGCTCTCGTGCGTGGTGTGGTCGCGCGATGTGAAGCGCATTCCCGCGCCGCCCGACGAAGGCATGCAGGTGATGGCGCACGGCCAGCTCTCCGTGTACGCGGCGCGCGGGCAGATGCAGTTCATGGTCCGCTCGCTGGAAGCGGAGGGCGAGGGGCTCTGGCGCAAGGCCTTCGAGAAGACGAAGGCGGCGCTCGAGAAGGACGGCTTGCTCGATCCGGCGCGCAAGCGCGCGCTGCCGCGTTTCCCGAGGCGCGTGGCGGTCGTCACGAGCCCCGATGGCGCGGCGCTGCACGACATCATCTCGGTGATACGGCGCCGCAACGCGGGCGTCGAGATCATCGTGATCCCCGCGGCGGTCCAGGGGGAAACGGCGCCGGATTCGCTCGTCGCCGCGCTCGATCGCCTGGCGCGCTGGCGCGGTGCGGACGTGGTGATCATCGGCCGCGGCGGCGGCTCGCGTGAGGATCTCTGGGCGTTCAACGACGAGCGTGTGGCCCGCGCCATCGCGGCGAGCCCCGTTCCGACAATTTCGGCCGTCGGTCACGAGGTGGATTTCACCATCGCCGACCTGGTGGCCGATCATCGCGCCGCGACGCCCAGTGCGGCCGCCGAGGCTGCGGTGCCGGTGCTCGCGGACATCATCGCCGGCACTCGCGCGCTCGGCGACGCGATTCGTTCGGCGACCGAACAGCGCATCCGCGACGCGGGCCATGCCCTCCGCCAGCTCTCGCGCGACCTCGCGGTGCGGTCACTGCGCACAGTCGAGCGCCGTCGCTCGCGCGTGCAGGAACTCGCGGCGCGGCTGGAGACGCTGAGCCCCCTCGCGACGCTCGCCCGCGGCTACGCGGTGGCGCTGAACGAGCAGGGCGGTGCGCTGCCCAGCGCGGCGCTGTTCAAGCCGGGAATGCATTTCGCGATGGAGATGCGCGACGGCCGTGTGCACGCGACCGCCGACGACGTGATCGTGCGGCCGCCCTCGAAGGCGGCCCGCAGGGGAGCCGCATGACCTTCGAAAAGAATCTCGAGCGTCTCGAACAGATCGCGAGCAGCCTCGACCGCGACGACCTCTCGCTCGAGCAGGCGCTCACGCTGTTCGAGGAAGGGATCGCGAAGCTGAAGGCGGCGAGCGCCGAGCTCGCGAAGGCCGAAGGACGCGTGGCGAAGCTCGTCGAGAAGGCCGAGGGCGTGTTCGAGGTGACGGATGAGCCCGGTTGATGATCGGGTTATGGAATCGCAGCTGAGTTTCTCCGCGGAGCGGGCGGTGGTGGACGCGGCGCTCGCGACGTTCGCGAAGACGTACCTGTGCTCGATCGACGGACCCGTCGCCAAGGCTGTGAGCTACTCGATGCTCGGGGAGGGGAAGCGCCTGCGCGCGATCCTGCTCCTCGCGGCGTATCGGTCGGCGGGCGGCAACGGGGACGCGAGCCCGCTCGCGGCGGCGGTCGAGGTGGTGCACGCGTACTCGCTCGTGCACGACGACCTTCCCTGCATGGACGACGACGACATGCGGCGCGGCCGGCCGACGGTGCACCGTGCGTACGGAATTCCGGTTGCGACGGCGGCCGGCCTTGCGATGGTCCCGCTTGCCGCCCGGGCCGCGACCGATGCCGCGCGCGCACTCGGACTGGACGACGCGCATATCGGCGCCATCGTGCGCGAGCTGATGCGTGCGTCGGGCGCCGGAGGGATGATAGGCGGACAGCTGCTCGACCTCGAGGGGGAAGGCGCCCCGCTCTCGCTCGCGGGACTCGAACGCGTGCACCGCATGAAGACCGGCGCGCTGATCAGTGCGTCGGTGCGCATCGGCGGGCTCGCGGCGCTTGCGAGCGACGAGACGCTGCGGGCGTTCGAGCGGTATGGATCCGCGATCGGGCTCGCCTTCCAGATTGCCGACGATGTGCTCGATGTCACGTCGACCACGCACGAACTTGGCAAGACCGCGGGGCGGGACGCGGCGCTCAAGAAGAGCACCTATCCGGCCCTTCTCGGCCTCGCCGGCGCGAGGGCGCGCGCCGAGCGGCTGTGCGACGAGGGCTGCGCCGCCCTGCGCGAGGCGGGGATTCGGTCGCCGCAGCTGGAGGCGCTGGCGAGGTTTGTCGTGGATCGTCGATCCTAGGGCGTGTCGAATGGAGAGAGAGGAGGAGGGAGATGGATGCGGAAGTTTGCCCCGATGCAGGATGCGAGGTTGGAGGGCGGGAATCGGGAAAGGCAGGATGCAAGATGCGGAATGGACCCGCGATGCGGGCAGGTCCCGAGCGGCATCCGTATTCGGCATCCCTCCGGCATTCCGCATCAGCCCTTTCCCGATTCCCGCCCTCCAACCCCGCATCCCGCATCGGGTCGAAATCCCGCATCCCGCATCCATCTCCCAACTCTGCTCTGGTTTTTTCGCAGCGAATGCCCTTGTTTTCGCACTGTAGCACGATCCACCCGAATCGCTGATGAGCATCCTCGACCGCATCCAATCACCCGCCGACATCCGCGCCCTCTCGAACGACGAGATGCGCACGCTCGCGGCTGACGTACGCGCCTTCCTCATCGAGTCGTGCTCGGTGACGGGCGGGCACATCGGCGCGGGACTCGGCGTCGTGGAGCTCACGATTGCCCTGCACAACTGCTTCGACACGCCGCGCGACCAGCTGGTGTGGGACGTGGGCCACCAGGGCTATCCGCACAAGGTGCTGACAGGCCGCGCCGGCCGCATGAGCACGCTGCGGCAGGAAGACGGACTTTCCGGATTCCTGAAACGCACCGAAAGCGAATACGACACCTTCGGCGCCGGGCACGCGGCCACGTCGATCTCCGCGGCGTACGGCATGGCGGTCGGACGCGACCTTTCGGGCGACGATTTCAAGGTCGTCGCGGTGATCGGCGACGGATCGCTCGGCAGCGGCCTCGCGTATGAGGGGCTGAACAACGCCGGCGCATCGGGGCGCGATTTCATCGTCGTGCTCAACGACAACGAGATGTCGATCGCGCCGAACGTGGGCGCGATGCACAAATACCTGTCGTCGGTGCAGCGCAACCCGATCTACAACCGCATTCGCAGCGCCGTGGGTGACGCCGCGAGCCACGCGCCGGGCATGCTGCATGCAGCGACCCTGCTGAAGAAGTGGGAGGAGAGCGTGAAGGCGTTCCTCACGCCCGGCGTACTGTTCGAGGAACTCGGCTTCCG
>PMYN01000128.1:0-39625 GCA_003171215.1 Gemmatimonadota bacterium
ACATCGGCGACAAGCCGACCGCAGCGGACGCCGCCTCGCTGGTGGATGCGCTGATGACGCAGTACGCAAAGGGCGAGATCGACGCCGTCTACGTGGTGTGCGCCCAGTACAAGTCGGCGCTCTCGTCGCCGCCGGTGGCCGAGCGCGTGCTCCCGGTCGCGCAGCCCGCGAGTGCCACGGGCCAGAAGGATTTTCTGCTCTTTCCGGACGCGGGCGCGATTCTCAGCGAACTGCTGCCGGCGTACGTGCGCAACGCGGTGTACAAGGCGCTCGTCGAGACGGTCGCGGCGGAGCAGGCCGCGCGCCGCACGGCGATGAAGGCGGCGACCGACAACGCCGGCGAAATGCTCAACCTCCTGCGGCGCACGTACAACCGGGCGCGGCAGGCGAACATCACGCAGGAGATTGCGGAGATCGTGGGCGGGGCTGCAGCACTGGAGTAGCCGGAAGCCGGAAGCCCGGAAGCCGGAAGAAGAGATGCTTCAGGACGTACGATCGACAACCGAAGGCAGCAGTTCGAAATCCGGCTTCAGGCTTCCGGCTTCCGGCGATGTCTTCCTACCAGAGAAATCGTTCTTTATGACCACTGCCACCGCAACGAACGTCGGCAAGATCGTCCAGGTCATCGGCCCGGTGCTGGACGTGGAATTCCAGCCCGAGCACTTGCCCGAGATCTACAACGCCCTCGAGATCAAGGGCACGACCGATGCCGGCACTCCGATCCGCGTGATCGTCGAGGTGCAGCAGCACATCGGCCGCAACCAGGTGCGCACCGTCGCGATGAGCTCCACCGACGGCGTCGTGCGCGGCATGGATGCGGTCGACACCGGATCAGCGATCACGGTGCCCGTGGGCGCCGCGGCGCTCGGCCGGATCCTCAACGTGCTCGGCGAGCCTGTGGACAACGGCGCGCCGATCCCCGCGACCGCCGAGCGCTGGCCGATCCACCGCAAGCGCCCCGATTTCGTGAACCTCGAGCCCAAGACGGAAGTCTTCGAGACGGGCATCAAGGTCATCGACCTGATCGCGCCGTTCGTGAAGGGCGGAAAGGTCGGGCTCTTCGGCGGCGCCGGCGTGGGCAAGACGGTCGTCATCATGGAACTCATCAACAACGTGCAGAAGGGCCACGGCGGAAAGTCCGTCTTTTGCGGCGTGGGTGAGCGCACGCGTGAAGGAAACGACCTCTATCTCGAAATGAAGGAATCGGGCGTGCTCGCGTCGACGGCGCTCATCTACGGCCAGATGAACGAACCGCCGGGTGCGCGCCTCCGCGTGGGTCTCTCCGGACTCACGGTGGCCGAGTACTTCCGCGATCGCGAAAACGCCGACGTGCTCGTCTTCATCGACAACATCTTCCGCTTCACGCAGGCCGGTTCGGAAGTGTCCGCGCTGCTGGGTCGCATGCCGAGTGCTGTTGGATATCAGCCCACCTTGGCGACTGAAATGGGCGACCTGCAGGAGCGCATCACGTCGACGCGCAACGGCTCGATCACGTCGGTGCAGGCGATCTACGTGCCCGCCGACGACATCACCGACCCGGCACCGGCGACCGCGTTCGCGCACCTGGACGCGACCGTCGTGCTCTCGCGCGCGATCACGGAGCTCGGCATCTATCCCGCCGTCGATCCGCTCGCGTCTGCGTCGCGCATCCTCGACCCGCAGTTCCTCGGCGCGCGCCACTACGCCGCCGCGACCGCGACGCAGCGCATCCTGCAGCGCTACAAGGAGCTCCAGGACATCATCGCGATTCTCGGAATGGACGAACTCTCGGAAGACGACAAGAAGATCGTCGGACGCGCGCGCCGCATTCAGCGCTTCATGTCGCAGCCGTTCGCGGTGGCCGAGCAGTTCACGGGCATCCCGGGCAAGTACGTGAAGCTCGAGGAAACGATTTCGAGCTTCGAGCGCCTCGTGGCCGGCGAGTTCGATCACCTGCCGGAGCAGGCGTTCTTCATGGCCGGCGCCATCGACGACGTCGTCGAGAACGCCAAGAAGTTCCAGAGCTGAGCGGGGGATCCATGCTTCACATCTCGGTCATCTCGCCGGAAGCGATGCTCTTCGAGGGCGACGCGCAGAGCGTCGTCGCCACCGCGTTCGACGGCGAGGTGGGGATCCTCACCGGTCATGCGCCGATGGTGACGCTGCTCGGGACGGGAACCGTGCGGATTGGCGATGGGCCGGCATTCACGGTGCACGGGGGGTTCCTGCAGGTGGTGGACAATCAGGTGAGAGTTGTTACGGAGCGGGCGAGCAAGATTTGAGTCTCGGCCGGTGTACGACGAGTGAACTGTTAACCACTAACCGTTGGTCGGTTAACCAAGGTATGAAAATCAGTCCCGGCCACGACCCGCTTCGACGCGGCTCGACGCCGGGACTGATTGTTTAACAGAACACCGACCAACAGTTAGTGGTTAACAGTTCACTCGTCGTGCGCTCTGATCTGCGCGGAACTCTGCGTCGCCGCGCGTGTCTGTCCTCCATGACCCGCGCACGCGCTGAATCGTCCAAATAGTGAACCCTTCACCCGCCGACGCCATTCCAATGCGCTCACTGAAAGTCGCCCTGCTCGCCCTCGTCGCCGCCTCGCCGCTCGCCGCTCAGGCCTACAACTACCCCGAGCTGCAAACCCCCCGCATCGTCGACCGCGAGTACAACTTCGCCGCCGCGAGCGCGGGAAATGCCGGCACCTCGCTGCTCTTCCAGTGGCGCGAGGGACTGAACGAGAACTGGCAGTTCTCGCTCGACGGCGGACTCGCGTCTCCGAAGGGCGGCAACACGAACGTGCTCGTCGCGGGCGGGCTCGCGTGGCAGTGGGTGCGCTCGACGGCCGACATGCCGTTCGACGTCGCGGTCACGGGCGGCGCCGGGCTCTCGTCGGGCAACAGCATTAACGTCGTGCGGATTCCGATCGGCGCTGCCGTGGGCCACACGTTCAAGCTCGATAACGGAAACGAATTGACGCCATTCGTTCATCCGCGGCTGTCGCTCGACTTCTGTTCTGGTCCTTCGATCACGTACGTGAACCAGAACAGCTCGTCAACCGTGCCCGTCTGCGGCTCTTCGACGACCAAGCTCGATGTCGACGTCGACATCGGCGTGAACTACGAGATCACGCAGCAGGTCGCCGTGCGGGTCGGCGCACTGCTCGGCGGCACGAGCTATTTCGGCTCGACCAACGCGATCGGATTTTCGATTGCGTGGACGCCGAAGGGGCTCAAGAAGTTCTAGGGCGACCGAAGACGGAAGACCGAAGACGGAAGACCGAAGTCGACTGCTAACGGCTGAGCAGGTGTTCAACCAGCGCCGCCGAGCGATCGGCGGCGCCGAGGCCGGCCTGCACGAGATCGCGCGCCTGATCGCCGGCCGCGGCGCGAGCCGCGGCATCCTCGAACAGCTCGAGCAGGCGCACCGCGATCTCGGTTGCTGATGCGACGCTGAATCCGCCGCGATGCTCGAGCAGCAGCGCCGCGTCGCGGCTCGCACCGTGCCGCGGCCCGAACAGCACCGGCATGCCGAACGCGGCGGGCTCGATCACCGAGTGCAGGCCCGCCGAGTGGAAGCCGCCGCCGACGTATGCGACCTGCGCGAGCGCGTAGAGATCGCCGAGCACGCCCACCCGATCGACGAGCACCACGCACGCGGTAGCCGACGCCGGATCGCTGAGCTTCGCGCACTTGAGTCCTTCGCCTGCCGCCCACTGCACGATCGGCTCGAGGTGTGACGCCGACGGCTCGTGCGGTGCGATCACGAGACGGACCTGCGGCATGCGCTCGTGGACCACTCGCCACGCCTCGAGCAGCGGCGTCTCGTCGGCGGGCCACGTCGAGCCGGCCACGAGTGTGGGTCGATCGCTGCGCAGCGGGTCGAGCAGCGCGCGCTGCTGCGGCGCCGCCTGCGCGCGCGCCCAGGCGTCGTCGTATCTCGCGTCGCCGGTGACGGAGATGCGATCGGCGCGCACGCCGAGCTGCTGCAGCCGCGCGGCATCGTCCGAGGAAACGGCGCCGACCGCATCGAGCGCGCGATACGCGTCGCGCAGCAAGAGCGCGCCGATTCCGGAGCGCCGCGCCGACGTGGCGGAGAGTGTGGCGGAGATCAGCCCGAGTGGAACTCCACGGCCGGCGGCGCGCTCCGCGAGCACCGGCCACACGTCGAGCTTGCTGAACACGAGTGCGGTGGGGCGGAGCGCGTCCAGCGCGGCATTCGCGTCACCTGCGGTATCGAACGGAAGGTAGTCGCAGAAGTCCGCGCCGAGGCGTCGCGCGAATTGCTCGGCGCTCGGCGAAAAGAACGTGTACGCGATTTGCACGTCGGGCCGCCGCGCGCGAAGGAGCGCGATGACCGGCCGCGCTTGCAGCCCCTCGCCCACCGAAGGCGCGTGCAGCCAGACGAGCGGCCGCTGCACGTCGCGGCCTCGGGCTGCCCATTCGGCGAATCGCTCGCGAATACGGCGTCGCGCGCGCAGCGACGAGCGCACCTTCCCGTGTCCGGCCGGAGCCAGGTTCGCGGCCGCGCGTGCCGCCGCGCCGGCGGCCGCGTACGGTATGCGGAGCAGGAAATGCATTCGCGTTCCTGCCCTGGCCGTGGCTGCGCTACTTGCCCTTGTTCGCGGCCGAGAGCACGGAGTCGATCACGCGCCGGAAATCCTTCGGGGGCTGTGCGCCGACCATGGTGGCGTTGCCGATGTAGAACGTGGGTGTGCCGCCCACGCCGGCCTTCTGAAAGCGCGCCTGATCGGCCGCGATGAGCGGTTCCACGTGGTTGCCGTCCTCGCACGACTTCAGCTTCGCTGCGTCTGCGCCCGACGCGATTGCGAGCGAGTCGAGAAACGGGCGCGGCTCCTTCAGACCCTTCCACGCGTTCTGCGAATCGAAGATGCGATCGTGCGTTCCCCAGAATTTTCCTTGTGCCGCGGCGCACATGGCGGTGACGGACGCCGGCAGCGAGTTCGCGTGCAGCGGAAAGTTGATGAACGCCATGCGGAGCTTGCCGGTTTCGACGTAATCCTTCTCGATCATGCGGAACGTCGAGTCGTGCCAGGTCTTGCAGAAGGGGCACTGGAAGTCACTGACCATCACGAACCAGACGGGCGCGGATTCCTTGCCCAGGATTCGCCCGCGATCGGCGGCGTCGGTGAGGGAATCGAGCGAAGGAGCGGCGGCGGGCTGTGCCGTGGCGTTCACTGCGGCGCTCACGGCGGCGGCCTTCGCGGCGCTGTCAGCGGTCTTCGCGGCGCTGTTGGCGGCGGCGCTGCCGTTCGAGCAGGCAATCGCAGCGGATACGAGCGCGAGCGACAGGCGAGGAAGTCGGTGCATGGCGAGGTGACGGTTCCGGGATGAGAATGGCAACTTCTGAATAATATACTCCCGGCCGGTGCGCCCTTATTCAGCCAAAGTCGGGGGCGACCCCTGCGGCTGGGGACATCCAGAGGGCCCGGAGGTTGATGCGGGGCTCGGGGTTGCGCGATTGCGTCCCATGTGGGAGAATAGGGCGTCAACAAATTGTGACACGGAGCATCTTCCCTGGGTAATCATCGACAGGGGGCGGATCCAAGTCACGGTTCCGTTCCGTGTTTCCTGTCGGACTTTTGCTCGCACGAGTAGTCCCCACCCCTTCACCACTTCAGTTGAGGGCATCTAGATGCCACAGAGTACTCGGTTGCGTAGGTGGCTGACCGTTGTACTGGCCATCGTCGGAGTTCCGGCGACGGTTTTCGCCCAAGGCGCCACGATCACCGGTAAGATCACGGATGACAATCAGGTGCCGCTCGTCGGCGCCAATGTCACGATCGACGCGCTTTCGATCTCGATTGGATCGAACACGGCGGGTCAGTACACCATCACGATTCCTGGCGCTCGCGTCAGCGGCCAGTCGGTCGTGATTCGCGTCCGCGCTATTGGCTACACGCCGCAGACGCGTACGATCACGATCACGGCCGGCGCTTCCACGCAGAACTTCGCGCTGTTGGTCGACGTCAACAAACTGAACCAGGTGGTCATCACGGGCGTGACGGCGGGCACGGAGCAGAGGAAGCTGCCGTTCGTCGTGGCCCAGGTGAGCGCGGCCGACATGCCGGTGCCGAACTCCAACCCGCTCGCCGAGCTTCAGGGCAAGGTGACCGGCGCGAACATCGTGTCGGCCTCGGGCCGCCCGGGTTCGACGCCCGCGATCGTGCTTCGTGGCCCGCAGTCGATCGACGCCACGAACCGTTCGCAGTCGCCGATGTTCATCGTCGACGGCGTGGAGCAGATCGCCACGGCGTCGCTGTCGGACATCAACCCGGGCGACATCGAGAACATCGAAGTCGTGAAGGGCGCGGCGGCGGCCTCGATGTACGGGTCGCGCGCCGGGTACGGCGTGATCTCGGTGACGACGAAGAGCGGCCGCGCGAGCGGTGAGGGCGTGCGCTTCACCACCCGTGCCGAGTTCGGCGCGAGCGACATCGAGCGCAAGATCCCGCTGGCGACGTCGACAATGATGATGATGGATCCGACGGCAACGCGGTTCTGCATCACCACCGCGGGCCAGCCGTCGTGCACGCGCACGGTGGACATCTACGCCGAGACGCTGCGCATCAACGAGGGTGGCAGCACGTTCGCCCTGTCGCCGGCCGCCTTCACCAACGACGGCGGCATCTCGAACAACCTCGGCGCGATCAAGCTCCGTGGCCTCTATCAGATAAGCCAGTGGCCGACGTCGTTTGACCCGGTCGGCCAGAACGTGACGAACGGTCCGTGGACGAACATCAACGTCGACATGACGGGCAAGTTCGGGAAGGCGAACTTCTTCACGTCGCTCGGCACCCAGCGTACGCAGGGATCGATCCGCTACCTCGACGGCTTTCGTCGCAACTCGATCCGCCTGAACGTGGACAACACGCTCGGCGGCAACTGGACGCTGTCGGTGCGCGCGTACTATGCCCAGGTGTCGCAGGATAACGCCGCGGGCCAGTTCTTCGACCTCACGCGGCAGCCGGCATACGCCGACCTGCAGCGCCAGGACAAGTTCGGCCGGCTCTTCGTGCGCTCGAACGCGCAGATTCAGGGTGCGCAGAACACGAACCCGAACTATCTCGACTCCGCCTATCCGCAGCACGGCCAGAACGACCGGTTCCAGACCAACGTGCAGGCGCGGTGGCAGCCGCTCTCGTGGCTCGACGGCGACTTCTCCATCGGCTACGACCGCACCAACTCGTTGGATAATGCCTTCCAGGATGCCGGCTTCCGCAGCACGAACAACTCCGGAACCAGCTACCTGGGCTACATCTCCTTCGCCAATAATTTCAACCAGTCGTACAACGCGGCCATGAATTGGACGGCGCGCAAGGATCTGCGCCGCGACCTGAACATGCGCTTCACGGTCCGCGGCCTGTACGAAGCACAGGACAACAACGGGAACAACGAGAACGGCACGAACCTCGTGGTGCCCCAGCTGTTCACGACGGGCGACCTGGTACCGTCGGCGTCGAACAGGCTCGGTTCCTCGATCTCGACGGTTCGTCAGATCGGCATGTTCGCCGGCATCGACCTCGAGTACAAGGAGCGCTATATCCTGAACACGCAGATCCGCCGCGACGGGTCGTCGCTGTTCGGGTCGGCGAACCAGTGGGCCAACTATGGCCGCGGTTCGTTCGCTTGGCGCGCGTCGGAAGAGCCCTTCTGGCCGCTGAAGAACACGATCAACGACTTCAAGCTCCGCGCGGCCGTCGGCCAGGCCGGCAACCGTCCGGCCTTCGATCAGCAGTACCAGACGTTCACGATCTCCAACGGTTCGGTGTCGGCGAGTACGCTCGGCAACGTGAACCTGCGTCCCGAGCTCTCGACGGAAGTCGAGCTGGGCTTTGACGCGGAAATCCTGCACAAGTACGGCCTCACGGTCACGCACGCACTGGGCATCGTGTCGAGCGAGATACTGCCGGTACCGCCGTCGGCGTCGTCGGGTTTCTCGAACCAGTGGAAGAACGCTGGCCAGCTGCAGAACAGCACGTGGGAAGTATCGCTGAACGTGCCGCTCATCGAGCGTCGCGACCTGCAGTACTCGGCGCGCATCAACTTCGACCAGACCAAGAGCGTGATCACGGGCATCGCGCCCGGGATCGCGCCGTTCTACACCAGCATGACTGCCGCTGGCAGTTCGTCCTATGGATCGAACTACTACATCGCGGCGGGGGTGCCGTACGGTTCGATCTACGGCAGGCAGTTCATCACGAGCTGCACGCAGCTGCCGACGGCGTTCCAGAGCCAGTGCGGCAGCCCCACCTCGAACTTCCAGAAGAACGCGATGGGGCTGATCGTGTGGACGGGCGGCTACGGCCTGACCGAAGGCATCACGAAGAACCTGTGGATGGCAGTGAACGGCGCGGCCACCGCGCCATGGGGCATCCCCATGAGCTGGGGCAACCCGATCGTCCTGCACGATTCACTCGGCCATCCGGTCACGAACCAGTCGATCGGCGCGTCGCTCCCGGACTTCCGCTACTCGCTCGCGCAGAACTTCACGTTCAAGAAGTTCTCCGCCTACGCGCTGTTCGACGCCGTCAAGGGCAACAGCGTGTGGAATCTCGGTCGCGCGTGGTCGTTCGGCGACTTCTCGAACGGAGAGGAGAGCCAGGCAGCGAACGTTTCCGTTGGAATGGCCAGGCCGCTCGGCTACTACTTCCGCGGGGGCCCAGGGGACGGCTTGGCGGGTGTCGGAGGCCTCTATGACGCCCTCGGGACGAACTCGATCACGGTGGAGAACGCTTCGTACGTCAAGCTGCGCGAAGTGAGCGTTGGCTACCGCATCGGCAGGATCGGCGGGCAGGGCGACTGGACGATATCGCTGATCGGCCGCAATCTGAAAACGTGGACGACCTACAAGGGCTACGATCCGGAAACCGGTGCGGGCGGCCTCCAAACGGGTTCGGCGGCGCTCAACGCGGTCGACAACTACGGGTTCCCGAATACACGCAGCGTCACGTTCCAGCTGAGCTCGAGCTTCTGATCCAGTGTATCGGCCGGCCGTCAAACCGGCGGCCGGCCGGTACGACCCCCACGAGGATCCAACCACGATGAAAAAGACTTCCATTCGAGCGATATCGGCGGCGGCATGCGCTGTGCTCCTGGCGGCGTGCACCGCGAGCAACGTGCTCGACGTCAAGAACCTCAACAACCCAGATGTCGCGCGGGCGTATTCGACGCCCGCCGGCATCGAGGGCATCATCGGCACGCTGTATCAGCAGTTGAACAACGGTGTGAACACGACCAACGTGCAGGCCGCGGGGCACATGCTGGCGTTGGAGGGATACTCCACGGTCGCGAACTTCGGCATGAACACCCGCATAGCGATCCCGCGCTTTCCGATCGTCAACGATCGCGGCAACAGCATTGACGGCAACAATCTCGCGGACTTCTCCAACACTCAGAAGCTCGCCCGCAACGCCGCGAACCTCGTGCAGGCGATGGACAAACTCCCGTCCGTCCAGCAGACGACGGGCTCGCCGGCACAGGACGCCCGCGACCGCGGCTTCGCGCAGTTCGTGAACGGGGCCGCGCTCGGCTACACCTCGCTCGTGTACGACTCGGCGGCGATCGTGACCAGCCAGGTGGCCTCCGACGCGATTCCACCGCTGTCCGGCTACGCAGCCGTCAACGCCGCTGCGCTGGCGCTCATGGATTCAGCGCTCGCGACGGCCGGCGGCGCCGCCGCCGCCGCCGCCTTCCCGTTGCCATCGGGTTGGATCGCCGGCAACGGCATGACGCAGGCTCAGTGGGTCCAGTTCGTCCGCTCGTGGAAGGCCCGTCTCCGTGCCGGTGTGGCGCGGTCGCCGGCCGAACGCGCCGCGGTGAACTGGGCCTCGGTGATCGCCGATGCGACGGCCGGCATCACCGCCGACATCAAGATCACGATGGGTGGCGGCTGGAACTGCTCGTACGATTGCAGCCAGATGTACGTCAGCAACGGCTGGCACGAGATGAGCCCGATGATTCTCGGCATGGCCGACACGTCGGGTACGTACGCGGCATTCATGGCAGCGCCGTTCGCCACGCGCGACGGTTCACTGGTCCTGATTCGTTCGCCGGACCAGCGCCTGCCGCAGGGTGCGACGCGCGCGGCGCAGCAGCTCGACACGCCGTACGGCGGCACGTCGTTCACAACGGGCCGCTACTTCGCGAACCGTGCCGCCGGCGACGACTTCCCCGGCGATGGCTGGGGCACGTCGATGTACGATCACAAGCGCTGGCTCGCCATCTACAAGGCCAGCGGCGTTGGTCCGCAGACGCAGTTCCCCCTGGCCGAGAACACCATGCTCTTGGCCGAGGGCTATATCTACGCCGGCAACTTTGCGGCAGCGCAGGCGCTGATCGATGCATCGCGCGCCCTGCACGGCCTGCCGTCGATCGGTGCGATCTCCAGCGCTTCGCAGCAGATTCAGGCTGGTGCGAACTCGTGCGTGCCGCGCGTTCCGCAGCCCCCGGCGTTCAACACGGTGGCGTGCGGAACGATTCTCGAAGCGATGAAGTGGGAGAAGCGCATGGAGACTGCCTATTCCACCTACATGGGCTGGTATCAGGACTCGCGCGGCTGGGGTGACCTGGTGCAGGGCACCGCGATCCACTGGCCGGTTCCGAACGAGGAAATGGACTCGCGCCAGGAGAAGTTCTACAACATGGGCGGACTCGGGCTGCCGGGTTCCGCCGCAAAGGGGACGTACGGTTTCTAGTCGGCGACGTCGAGTCACCGGCGCGTTGCTATCGACGCTGGCGCTTCTGCTGCAGGGGTGTTATGAAACGCTACCGCTGCAGCAGGGCCCACCGCCGGCAACGGCAGGGGTTCAGTTGGTCCTGAACGACAAGGGACGCCTGGCGGTTTCGGACAAGCTCGGAAGTGCGGTGGACAAGGTTGAAGGCACGCTCACCGCACAGAACTCGGATTCGTATACGATCGCGGTTTCACAGGTGTACCAGCTGGGCGGAAGCGCGTCCAAGTGGAACGGTGAACCGGTGACGATTACCAAGGATGGGACGGTCGGATACCAGGTCCATCGTTTCAACCAGACGAGAACGGTCGTTCTCGCCGCCGCACTCGCCGCAGCGGTTGTCGTGTTCCTCGTAAGTGCCGGGCTGAAGGGAAGCGGGTCAGGAGATACGTCCGGCGGTTCTGGTCCAACAGGTCAAACGCATTAGTCCATCGATCCATCGTAATGATATCCCACCATCATTTCTCTTCGGAGTCTGGAGCCACCCAGATGCGATTCCAGCGTCTTATTCTCGCAGTCATCCTCGCGTGCGGAGTTTCGGCATGCGCCAAGGACGTGACGGGCGTCACGAACACGCCGCCGCCGCTCGCGTACGTGCGGTACATCAACGCGGTGTCCGACACGTTCAACATGGACTTCCGTGCCGTTGATCAGGTCTCCTACTCCCCGCCGTTCCTCAATACTTTGTTCCGCGGTCTTGGCGATGGCAACTATCAGGGGTATCAGGCCGGCTCGCGTCACATACGCATCTTCCTCGATCCGGCCCCGGCGAACACTTCCGTCCCGGTGGATCCGGCCGTGGTCTCGACGATCATGGTCGACACCACCGTCTCCTTCGCGGCGGGCACCTACTACACGCTGGTGCACGTCGGCAGTGCGCGGGCTGGCGCCGCGGTGAAGGAAAAGCTCTGGATCATCACGGACGCGCTCCCGACGCAGACCGCCACGACTGTCGCGTACCGGATCATCAACGCCGCACCGGTGCAGGGCGCGGTGGACGTCTATGTGCGCGCGGATGGCACCACGGCGCTTTCCGGCACGCCAACGGCGTCGCTCGCCTTCCAGAGCGCCTCGTCGTACCTGACGCAGGCGCCTGGCCCGCTCGTGATCCGCCTCACCGCGCCTGGCACGCTCACCGCGGTTGGTGCGCCTGCGGGTTATACGCTTCAGGCCGGCACCGTCGGCACTACCACGCAAACGGCAGCCCCCGGCGTTGCTCCGGCAGACCCGATTTTCGGATCTGGCCAAGGTGGGTCGATCCTGACCGCGTTCATTTTCGACGCGTCGGTGGTTGGTTCGAAGGCTGCCCAGTTCGCGACGCCCGGCGTCGTATTCTTCCCGGACATGCAGCCGCCGCGCACGACGAGCCCGTAAGGCACCAGTTCTTGGGGTGACGATGCAGTCATATGTGAGGCCGCCGGCGGCAAGCCCGCCCGGCGGCCTCACATGCGTCCGCCAGCGGGCGAGTTCACTCGGGATCGCGATCCTGGCAACAATCTCGGCCGCAATTCCGGCGCACCGGCTCGAGGCGCAGCTCATCCGGGGCACTATCCGCGCGCAGGGCAGCGAGGGCAGCGAGGGCATCGTGCAGGGCGCCCGCATCGCCGTACTCGACTCGCTCGACAGGCAGCTCGTAGCGGTGCTGAGCGACGAGAAAGGGCACTTCGTGCTGCCGCTCTCCAGCGGGCTCCCGTTCAGGATGACCGTGAAGAAGATCGGCTGGCAACCGTCGTCGACCGATCTCATCCATGCCACGGCGAACGATACGCTCGACATGGACCTGATGGTCCCGATGGACGGCGTCGTGCTGCCAGGTGTGGAGATCGATGCCAGCAAGACCACGTCCTTCAACCAGCGGAGCTACAGCGAAGCCAAGCGGCTCGGGTGGAAGGTTTACGAGCCCGCGGAGATCGAGGCGCATCGCAACGAGTTCTCGAACTTCGAGAACATGATGCGCGCGCTGTCGGTCACGGGCGTGAAGATGCCGGCGACCAGCAGGGACTGCTACATCAACATCCGGAACGGCCGTTGCCTGACCTTCGTGGTGGACGGACAGGCCGTTGGGAAGATGTGGTTGGTCAATCCCGTGGACGTGTACTTCCTCGCGATCCTGCAGGCCTCGGAGTCGTCGGTGCAGTTCGGCGACAAGGCGCCGTGGGGCGCGATCCTCATCGTGACCAGGATGCGCGGGGACAGCAGGAACCCGTAAGCCGCAGCCGGCTTCCGGCTTGCGGCTTCCGGCACTCGATCCCGACGCTATGATTCTGAATCACTCTTGGTCATGAATTCGCTCCATTAGCGAGGATTCGCGTCTGATACTGCGCCGCTCGTGCGCGTTCGTGCTGGGTCTCCTCGGAATCGCCGCCCTCGCCGCCATTCCCACGGTGCTGACCGCGCAGCAGGGGACGCCGGCGGGACCGTCGATACCCGCGCCCCGCGGGATGGTGAACGACTTCGCGAACGTCATCCCGCCCGTTCAGGCGGCCCGGATCGAGGCGCTCGCGAACGACGTGCGGGCGAAATCCGGCGGCGAGATCGCCGTCGTGACGCTCGCCGACATCGGTGGCCGCGACGAAGGCGATATCGCCCTCCGCATCGGCCGTGAATGGAAGGTCGGCGCCGCCGCCAAGATCGGCGACGCATCGAGGAATGCCGGGGTCATCATTCTTGTCGTGCCGAAGGAGACGAGCAGCGACGGCAAGGGCCACGTGAGCATTCAGACCGGCCAGGGCACTGAAGGATTCATCACGGATGCCCAGGCGGGAGACATTCGGCGCGAGGCGATGCCGCTCCTGCAGCGGCGCGACTACGGTGACGCGATCGAGCTGATGACCCAGCGCGTCGCGCAGCACTTCGCCGCGAGCTTCAACTTCTCGCTCGATTCGGCCGGGCCGCCTCCCGCGCCACCGCAGGTTTCGAGACGAACACGGCCAAGCGGCGGATTCCCTCCCCAGCTCGTGTTCGTCATTTTCGTGCTNNGCGGTGGCCGGGGCGGCGGCGGATGGGGCGGCGGCAGCGGCGGGTTCGGCAGCGGCGGTGGAGGCGGATTCGGCGGATTCGGCGGGGGCGGAGGTTTTTCTGGCGGCGGCTCAAGCGGGAGCTGGTAATCCATGGCGAAGATGAAACTCGAAGACCTCGTGTCGCAGTTGCGCGCCGCCTACGGCGATGCGCTCAGCGCGGTGGTGCTCTACGGCTCGGCGGCCGGTGGAGAGCATCACGCGAAACGATCGGACATGAACGTTCTCGTGATCGCGAAGACGCTGACGGTGAGCTCGATGCGCGCCGCCGGGTCGGTCGCACGCGCGTGGGGCGAAGCCGGGCATCCGCCGCCGCTCACTCTCACCGAGGCGGAGTGGCGGTCGAGCGTGGATGTCTTCGCCATCGAGCACGCGGACATCTTGCAGCGCCACAAGATCCTCTATTCAGCGCCTCCGTTCGACCTCAAGTACGGAGTGACGGTTTCGCCGCGCGACCTGAGGCTCCAGCTCGAATACGAGGCGCTCGGGATGCTGCTGCGCCTTCGCGGCCGCGTGCTCACCTCGGATCACGACGCCGCGCAGCGCCTGGAGACGCTCGTGTCCGGAACGAGCCAGGTGCTGGTGCTCTTCCGCGCGATTCTGCGGCTCCGCGACGAGGTTCCGCCAGCGGACAACGAGGAGCTCTGCCGCCTCACCGCGTCGCGAGCGGGATTCGACGCGTCGCCGTTCGTCGCCGTGCTGGCGCACTGGCGCGGCGAAAAGATCCTGGATGCCGGGCAGCTGGACGGTGTGCTGGAGGCCTACCACGCCGGCCTGGAGCAGGTGGTGGCCTATCTCGACGCCCTGCCTGCCGGGGCATGACCGCCCGGTGAATCCCGGGAGTGCCGGAATCCGTTGTGTACATGCAGCGTAAGACAGACCTGTACCGGAGCATTCGATGAAACTCAGATCAATGATCATCCTCGCCATGCCGATGCTGGTCGGCGCGTGCGGTTACAACACGATCCAGAGCATGGACGAGCGCGCCGCGGCCGCCCAGAAGCAGATCTCGGTGCAGCTGCAGCGTCGCGCCGACCTCGTTCCCAACCTCGTGAATACGGTGAAGGGCTTTGCGGCACAGGAAGCCGAGGTCTTCGAGACGGTCGCGAAAGCGCGCGCCGGACTCGCCGGCGCGGTGACCGGCGGCAACATCACCGAGATGGCGAATGCGAACCAGCAGCTCACGGGCGCACTGGGACGCCTGCTGGCGATTTCGGAGAACTATCCGCAGCTCAAGAGCGACCAGAACTTCCTGCGGCTCCAGGATGAGCTCACCGGCACGGAGAACAGGATCGCGGTGGCCCGCACGGATTACAATCAGGCGGTGCAGGACTACAACGCGTACATTCGCCGATTCCCTGCGGTCATGACGGCGAAGGTGACCGGCGCGAAGTCGCGTGACTATTTCGACGTCACGAATCCAGGAGCGCGGGAAACACCGACGGTGGACTTCAGCAAGAAGCCGTAGCTTCAACCGCTCGGGGCTAGCAGCTCGGGGCTAAGAGCTCAGAGCTCTGCAACTCATCTCACAAACCTCTCGGCACGACCCAAGCGAGGGCGAGCGAGATCGTACTCGAGGTTTGGCACACCGTCGTGTGCCAGACTATCGTCGGGCGCTACATCCACTCCCGCGACAGTCGCGACGCGAGTTGCTGCAAGGCAGACAGCGCCGCCGGATCGTGGGCCGCCGCCTCAAGCGTGCTGCCAAACCGCTGCATGTCCGGGCTTCCGCCGTCGAGGCGCTCCGTGCGGCGGAACGTGGCAATCGCCTCGTCGCGGCGTCCCGCGGAAAGGTACGCCACGCCGAGCACCACGAGGTGATCCAACGTGGCGGTTCTCGTTACGACGTGTTCGAGGTGCGGGATCGCACGATCGTACGCACCCAGCTTCATGAGCACCAGCGCGAGGTCCCGCTCCGCGGGCACGTTCCCCGCGTCCCGCGCCACTGCACGCTCCAGCGGGGGAACGGCGTCGGCGAGGCGCCCCTCCGCCGCGAGCACGGTCGCGTATTGCACGCACCCGAAATGGCACGTCGAGTCCTGCGTCATGGCCCGCGCGAACACTGATTCGGCCTCCGCATATTTTGGTACACGCCGCCGGTAGAGCGCCCATCCAAGGTTGTCGAGCGCGCGCGGATTGTCGGGCGCCGCGTGTGCTGCGCCACGCCAAAGCGCTTCGGGACTCGCGTAGGTGTGGCTGCGCACGCCGGTGGCGATCGCGAGCACGGCGGCCATTCCGACGAACAGCGAAGCGAGCCATCGAGTCGAGATCGCCGCGGCGAAGCGGCGGCGCACCCACACGGCCGCCACGGCCGCGAGCACCAGCACGACAGCGAGTGCGAGGTAGATCCGCCGTTCCGCTCCGACCTCGGACGCGATCGGCACGACGCTCGACGACGGGGCGAGCAACATGAAGAACCAGCTGCCCAGAAACGCAAACCAGCCATAGCGCGGCACACGCGTCCACGCGACGAGCGTCGCGATCCCGAACGCCGAGAGAATCACAACGCCGGGAATCCCGCGCATACCGTGAATGGTCTTGAAGCCGTAATCCACGGTCAGGGCGTTCGGCCACAGCGTCAGCCGGAGGTAGTGCGCGATCGCCCAGCATTGCGTGTACAGGTAACGGTACCATGACATGTCCGTGTGGAATCCCGCCGTACCGCCGCGCGCGCCGGCCTCGAGGACGGCGAACGAAGCAAGACACGCGATCCAGAGCACGACGTACAGCCATCCGCGTCCGTTCCCCGGCCGAAGAACGGCGCGCCACGTCGGCAGTCGAAACGCCCGGTCGTAGAGCATCACCGCGAGTGGTGCCGAGATGACGATCTCCTTGCTCGCCATCCCCAGCACGCAAGCCATCACGGCCAGAGCGTACCAGCGGAGGCGCGACGACTCAGTGCCCTGCCACGCTCGCTGCGACGCGTACAACGTTGCGAGATAGCAGAACGAGGCGAGTGCCTCCGAGCGCTGGACGATGTAGTTGATTACCTCGCTCTGGAGCGGATGGAGCAGCCAGATCGCGCACACGGCGCCGGCGATGGGATCCGCGAGGGCGCGCCATTCTTCCGGAATCGTGCGCTCTCGCACGGCACGTCGCAGGACGCCGAACAGCAGCGCGCCCGTTAGTAGATGCACGAGCAGGTTGAACAGCCGGAAGCCGATGGCCTTGTTCGGCCCGTCGGGGTCCCGTTGCTGGTCCACGCCGAGGGCGCGGTTCAAGGCGAGGTTGGCCGCAAGCGTCGCGGTGACGAGAGGCCGCCCGGCTGCCGGTGACCCTGCGGGCGCCGTCCACGACGAGCTCGCGGCAATCGTCGATTCGTCGTCCATCACGAAAGGCGCATCGAGTGCGGGGAGATATGCGAGCGCAGTCGCCATGACGAGTGCGAGCACGACCCACCGGCTCCCGCGGGGAAGGGCGAGCGCGCCAGTGCGCGTCGTTTCAGCCGACCTCGTGCGTGTCCGCGCCACGCGGCGCTTTTCTGGTGAGTTCACCGAATGGGACGGTGAGATTGTAGCACCGCATTCATTGGCCAGAGCCGCCTGAAGTCGTGATTTGTGTAGATGAGGCGCAGGGCGTTGGCGGTTGCCCGGAAGTGTGATCCGCATCCCGTCATCCAACTGATAGGCAAGCTACCAACCGGCGAGACAGGATGGTGATGCAAGCCAATTGATCATGGCCGAGAGCGGCGGCTTTGNNCAAAGCCGCCGCTCTCGGCCATGTGTTGCCAGCTGCCGGCAATTCCATTTCCTAGTTGCTGACCTTTTCCGGCAGCACGTATTTCAGCGGATCCACCGGCTGTCCGTTCACGTGCACCTCGTAATGCAGGTGCGGACCGGTCGCGAGCCCGGTGTTGCCCACCGTCGCGATCAGCTGGCCGCGCGTGACCTGCTGCCCGACGTGCACGACGATGCGCGAGCAGTGCGCGAACCTGGTGACGATCCCGTTGCCGTGATCGATCTGGAACGTGTTGCCGTACCCGGGCTCGTTGCTCACGGAGATCACGCGCCCCGCCGCCGGGGCCACGATTGGCGCGCCCATCGGGGCGGACAGGTCGATCCCCTCGTGCGGGCGGCTCTGGTGCAGCACCGGATGGAACCGGCTCTGCGAGAACTGGCTCGAGAGCCAGCCTACGGTGGGCATGATCGACGGCGTACTCGCGATGCGCTCGAAGTTCTTGGTCAGCGTGTCGCCGACGGCGCGGAAACTCTTTGAGAGTTCGGTCGCGCGGCGGATCATGCCGTCGATGTCGACGCGGCTCGAGAATCCGAGCCGGCCGAGGAACGGCATCGGCAGTGCATTCGGTGCGATGCTCGCCAGCGTCTTGACGCCCTGCGTCGTGGGCTCACCGATGCGGGCGTCGGCGGTGTCGGTGCCCACGGGTCCTTCCGTGACGCGCGACGCCGGCTCGGTGGGCAAATCGGCCAGCAGGCGGATCTGCTGGTCACGCGCGCCGAGTGCGGTCAGCGTGTCGCTGAGCATGGCGAGGCGCTTGTCGATCTGGTCCAGCTGCGCCTGCAGGCGCGTGTTCTGCGCCAGCAGGAGGCGCGCGCTCGGCGTGGCGTACGGCGTGAACAGGATGGCGATCGAGGAGGCCACCAGCAGGGCGCTGGCCAAGGCTCCGCCGAGCAGGGCACGGTGCGCGCGCGGTCCTATGCGGATCGTGCGGGTTGTGCCGGTCCCCGGGGGGACGATCAGGATGGTCCAGTGCCTGGATGCCATGAAGCTCTAACGGTAGGACGCTCGGAGGCCGGCGTCAAATGGCGGGTCCGGTCCGTTGACAGCCGGCTGGAGGCCAACGCGCTACATCCAGCCCCGCGCCATCCAAAATGCGAATTCTTGCAGGTTCGAAAGCGCCTCCGGGTGGTTCGCTCCGTCCTCGAGCCTTCTGCTCAATTGCTGCAGTTCCGCGCTTCCGACGTCGAAGGTGGCCATGAGGCGAAAAGTCGCGATCGCCTCGTCGCGACGCCCCGCCGAGAGATACGCCACGCCGAGCATGACGAAGTGCGACTCCTTCGGGACCCGCTGCACGACCTCCTCGAGGTATGGGATGGCGCGGTGGTAGTCGCCCAGCTTCATCAAATCCAGCGCGAGCAGGCGTGCTGCCAGCACGTTCCCATGGTCCCACGCCAGATGCCGAACCAGCAGCGGCATGGCCTCCGCGAAACGCCCTCCATTCGAGAGCAGCGTGCCGTATTCCAGGCACTTGCCGGGGCACGCCGAGTCCTGGGCCAGCGCCCTGACGAACGCCGATTCCGCCTCGGCGAGCTTCGGCGTCGGCAACCTGAACAGCGCCCACCCCAGCTGGCCGCGCGCGCGTGAATTCTCCGGCACCGCATGCACGGCGCTGCGCCAGAGCGCTTCGGTGCTGGCATACGTGCGGCTGCGCGCGGCCGTGGCGATCGCAAGCGCGACGACGATTCCGGTGGCGCCCGCAGTGAGCCATCGCGGCGACACGCGCGCCGCCACTCGCCGTCGAATCCACTCCACTCCCACGACTGCCAGCACCAGTACCACGGCGAGCGCGAGATAGACGCGCCGTTCCGCCGCCACCTCCAGAAGCACAGGCACGACGCTGGACGACGGCGCGAGCAGCATGAAGAACATGCTGCCGAGGAACGCGAACCAACCGAATCGCTCGGCGCGCGTCCACGCGACGAGCGTCGCCGCACCGAACGCGCAGAGCAGCACAAGGCCGGGAATTCCGCGAGCGCCGCGGATCGTCCGGTAGCCGTAGTCTATGGAGAGCGCGTTCGGCCACACGGCCAGGCGCAGATAGTGCGCGATCGCCCAGCACTGCGTGTAGAGGTACCCGTACCACGTCATGCCCGCGTTGAACCCTGTCGACTCGCCGCGCGCGCCAGCCTCGAACACGGCGAACGTGACAAGGCACGCCGACCACAGTGCGACATACAGCCATCCGCGTCCGTTTCCCGGCCTCCGCAGGGCGCGCCACGACGGCAGGCGGAACGCGCGGTCGTAGAGCATCACCGCGAGCGGCGCCGAGATGACGATCTCTTTGCTCAGCATCCCAAGCACGCAGGCCACGACCGCCAGGGCGTACCAGCGGAGGCGCGCTGTTGGAGTGGCGTGCCACGCTCGCTGTGACGCATACAGGGTCGCGAGATAGCAGATCGAGGCGAGCGCCTCCGAGCGCTGGACGATGTAGTTGATGACCTCACTCTGGATCGGGTGTAGCAGCCAGAGCGCGCAGACGACGCCGGCGACGGGATCGGCGAGGGCGCGCCAATCCTCCGGAATCGTGCGTTCCCGCATCGCACGCCGCACGACGCCGAACAGCAGCGCGCCCGCCAGCAGGTGCAAGAGGAGGTTGACCAGCCGATAGCCGATGGCCTTGTTCGGTCCGTCGGGGTCCGGCCGCTGGTCCACGCCGAGCGCGCGGTTCGCCGCGAAGTTGGCGGCGAGCGTCGCCATGACGAGAGGGCGGCCGGCCGTTGGTGATCCCGGCAACGACTTCCACTCCGAGCTTGCACCGATGGTCCCCTCGTCGTCAATCACGAATGGCGCGTCGAGCGCGGGCACGTACGCGAGCACGGTCGCGACGGCCAGTGCGAGGACGATCCACCTGTTCGCGCGCGGGAGGACGGGCAGCCCCGAGCGCTCGATGTCGGCCGGCTGCCGATGACGTTGCGAGGCGCGACGCTGCTGGCGTGAAGTCATCGAGGCGAGCTTGCCCTAACGCCTACAGCAGCGGTCTCGGAAACAGCCCCTCTCCTTTGGTGACGCGCCAGCCGCCTGCGTCGAGGGACTCGACGTCACCGAAGAGGACTTCGGGTGCCTTGTCCGGCGCGCCCAGCTGGCTCCAAAGCGCCTCCGCCTTGCCCGGCATGAACGGCGCGAGATAGGCCGCCTGGCGCGCCAGCGAGCGCACCAGCGTCGCGAGTGTCTCCTCGAGCTTCGCGCGATTGGCGGGATCCTTCGCGAGCACCCACGGCTGCGTCTGCTGGATGTGCAGGTTCGCGCGTTCAGTGAGCCGCGCGACGCACGCGAGCGCCTCGTGGCAGAGATAGCCGCGGGATCCGTCCATGGCGGAGCGGGCGCCGGCGAGGTCGGCGGAGTCGAGTGCATCCAGCTCGATGCGCGTGTTCGAGTCCGGGACGACGCCGGCACAGTACTTCTCGACCATCGCGATGACGCGACTCGCGAGATTGCCGAGCCCGTTCGCCAGTTCGGACGTGTAGACGGCGTCGAAGCGCTCGAGCGAGAACGTGCCGTCGCCGTCGAAGGGAATCTCCCGGAGCAGGAAATAGCGGAACGCGTCGGGCCCGAATCGCCCGATCGTGTCGTCGAGGTCGATCTTCACGCCGGCGCTCTTCGAAAAACGCTCACCGCCGAACGAGATGAACCCGTGCGCCCATACGCGCTCGGGCAGCGGCAGCTCCGCCGCCTGCAGCATCGCCGGCCAGATCACGCAGTGCAGGCGCGTGATGTCCTTTCCGATTATGTGCAGCTGCGCGGGCCACCGGTCGTGCCATTCCTTGCCGGGATAGCCGGTTGCGGTCAGGTAGTTCGGCAGCGCGTCGAACCACACCCATGTGCCCTGCTGCTCGCCGTTCGCGCTCGCGATCGGGAAGGGAATCGCCCAGTCGAGCTTCGAGCGCGTGATCGAGATGTCCTCGAGTCCCTGCGCGAGCAGGCCGAGGATTTCGTTGCGCCGCGACTCGGGCTGAATGAAGTCCGGGCGCTCCGCGAGGAGCCGCTCGAGAAAGGGCTGGTATTTCGTGAGCCGGAAGAACCAGTTGCGCTCCTGCGTCCACTGCAGCTCCCGCGTGGGATGCAGGACGCACTTTCCGTCCACGATCTCGTCGACGCGCTTGAAGAGCTCGCAGCCGACGCAGTACCACCCTTCGTACGTCTTCTCGTAGAAATCGTCGGGCGACGATTCGTGGATGCGCTTGATGAGCGCGCGCACGCCGCTCTTGTGCGCGGCGTCCGTGGTTCGGATGAACTGGTCGTAGGAAATGCCGAGCCGGTCCCACGTGCCGCGAAAGCGCTCGGCGACGCGATCGACGAAAGCCTGCGGCTCGATGCCCTGCGCGGCGGCGGTCTGCGCGACCTTCTGACCGTGCTCATCCATCCCGATGAGGAAGTGCACGGGACGCCCGAGCTGGCGCTGGAACCGCGCTATCGCATCCGCACCGATCTTCTCGAGTGCGTGCCCGAAGTGCGGATCACCGTTGGCGTAGTCAATCGCGGTCGTGATGTAGAATTTTTCTTTCGGATCGGCCACGTCAGCTCCCAGCCGGCGGTGCGGGTGGGGTCGGCGGCGTGCCCGGTGGCCCGTCCTGTGCCCCGCCCGGTGTTCCGCCGGTTCCACCGCCCTCGCGGCCCCTGCGGCCGCCACGGCGCCCACGGCGTCGGCGGCGGCGGCCACCAGCGTCGCCCACTTCGCCACCCTGTTGCTGCGCCGGCGACGCCGGCTGCGCAGGCTGGGGCGACTGGGGCGACTGGGGCGCCTGCCTCGACTGCGGCTGCTGCGGTACCTGCGGTACTTGCGGCCGGGGCGCCGACATCGCTTGCGGCTTCCGGCTTTCCGGCTTCCGGCTTTCCGGCTTCCGGCTTTCCGGCTTCCGGCTCGCCTCCGGATACGTGCGCGTCTCCACGCCGCGCGGCGGCTCGACGAGATCATCCTCGATCATCGCCTCTTCCTCGAATTCGGATGCGTCGTCGCCAGTCACAAGATCCGACGCCGTCACGACCGGCTCGCCGCCGAGTTCGTGGTTGAGCTGCGCGAGCGGCACCACGCGCACTTCGCCGGTCGCGCCGCGCAGCGTCACCTGTTCGCGGAAGATGTCGTTCGAGACGATCTTCTCCTCGCCCGCGAGCGTGACGATGATCTTCCCCTCCTTCGGAAAGCGCTTGCGCTGCTTCACGTAGAACTCGTGCTCGTAGCGCAGGCAGCACATCAGGCGGCCGCACGATCCGGAGATCTGCGAGGGATTCAGCGTGGAGAGCCGCTGGTCCTTTGCGACGCTCGACTTCACGGGCCGCAGTTCCGGGAGCCAGCTCGCGCTGCAGAACTGGCGGGCGCAGCGGCCGATACCGTCGAGTCGCTTTGCCTCGTCGCGCACGCCGATGTGCCACATCTGGACGCGCGTGCCGAACAGTCCCTCGAGCTGGCGCACGAGCTGCCGGAAATCCACGCGCTTTTCGGCCGTAAAATAGATCGTGAGCTTCTTGCGGTCCCATTGCCACTCGGTGTCGGACACCTTCATCTCGAGTCCCTGCGCACGAACCTTCTCGATCGCGCGGCGCCGCACGTTGTCCTCGTCGGATCGGAGCAGGGCGCCCTTTGCGATATCGTCCGCGGTCGCGGCACGGAGCGCCGGCCTGAGTTGATCCGGCGAGGCCTTTCCGTGCGTCGTGCCGGCCTTCCGGATGGCGGCCAGCTCGCCGGTCGCGTTCACCACGCCCAGGTCCTCGCCGCGGTCGGCGTCGACGATCACGTGCGCGTGCAGCGCCGGTGGATCGGGAAACGTCCACGTGAAGAACTCGCGCCGGTTCCCCTTGAACGTCACCTCGATCAGGTGTGACGCCGGCGCCGTCGGCGCGGCGTCTATGCCGTGGTCCGTCATTCCTCGAACTGTCCCATGCGCAGGTATTTTTCGCGGCGGCGGCGCACGAGCTTGTCGGGCTTCAGGCGGCGCAGCTCGTCGAGGTTGCGCAACAGTGCCTCCCCGACCGCCGCGGCCGTGACCTCCTGGTTCGCGTGCGCGCCGCCCGGCGGCTCGGGAATGATCTCGTCGATGATGTGAAGCTCGAGCAGGTCCTGCGCCGTGATCTTCAGCGCGCTCGCGGCCTTCTCGCGCATCTCGGGACTCTTGCCGTCCTTCCAGAGGATCGCGGCGCAACCTTCCACCGTGATCACCGAGTAGATGGCGTTCTGCAGCATCAGCACGCGGTCCGCCACTCCCAGCGCGAGCGCGCCGCCGGAGCCTCCCTCCCCGATGACCGTCGCGATGATCGGCACGGTGAGCTGGCTCATTTCGAGCAGGTTGCGTGCGATCGCCTCGCTCTGTCCGCGCTCCTCGGCGCCGAGTCCGGCCCACGCGCCCGGCGTGTCGATGCACGTGATGACGGGAACGTGGAATTTCTCGGCGAGCTTCATGAGCCGCAGCGCCTTGCGGTAGCCTTCGGGGTGCGGCATCCCGAAGTTGCGGTGGAGATTCTCCTTGGTGTCTCGTCCGCGCTGCTGGCCGATGACCATGATCGTCTCGCCGTCGATGCGCGCCCAGCCGCCGACGATCGCGGGATCGTCGCGATACGCGCGGTCGCCGTGCAGCTCGATCCAGTCGGTGAACGCGAGGCGTATGTAGTCGAGCGTGAACGGGCGGCGCGGACTTCGCGCGACCTGCACGCGCTGGATCGGCGTGAGGTTCGCGTAGATCGACTCGCGCAGCTCGCCGAGCTTCTTCTCGAGCGGCGCGATCTCGGCATCGACGCTGATCTCGCGCTCCGCCGCCATCTTGCGGAGCTCCTCGATCTGGCGCTCCACCTCGACCAGCGGCTTCTCGAACTCCAGCGCCGAAGTGCCCATGTCAGCTCCCGCGCACGAGGTGCACCCGTTCCGGCCCGAGCAGCGCGCGCAGCTCCAGCAGGGCGGCGGATGCCGGGGACAGTTTGAGAGAGGCGGATCGCAACCGGGCGCGCGATCCGTCGGTGCCGTTCCAGCAGACTTCGAGCGGCGCGGAGCCGGGATGCGCGTCGACGACCGCACGCACGTCGCGCATCACGAGCGCCGGCAGCGAGACACTCTCGGTGAGGTCGAGCGACACCGAGATCTGTCCCTGCGTGCGAAGCTCGGCGAGGCGCGTGACGGACTCGACGATGAAGGTCGCGGATTCGGTGCCCTGGTCCCGTTTCGAATAGCCGCCCTTGATGAGCACCGGCACGTCGGCCTGCACGCGATCGTGGATGGCGGCCCACGTCTCGGGGAACACCAGCACTTCACCCGAGCCCGAGAAATCCTCGACCGTGAGCCGCGCGAACTCGTTGCCGCTCTTCTTCGAGACCTGCTTCTTGATCGCGGTCACCACGACGGCCAGCGACGCCGGCTGGTCGCTCCACGTGCCGAGCGAGGCGACGGGAAGCGTCGCGAGCAGCTCGCATTCCGCGCGGAAGGGCTCGAGCGGGTGGCCGGAGATGTAGAATCCGATCGTCTCCTTCTCCTTCGTCAGGCGCTCGTGCTCCGTCATCGGGGCGACGTTCGGCAGCGATGGCTGCATGGCGTCGACGGCCGACGTGCTGCGCGGGCCGGCATCGCCGAAGAGCGAGCCCTGCCCGGTAGAGGCCTCGTCCTGCATCAGCGAGGCGTGCTGGATGGCGCCGTCGAGCGCGGCGGCATATTGCGCGCGGTGGCCGCCGAGTCCGTCGAGGGCGCCCGCGTACAGCAACGCCTCGAACACGCGCTTGTTGCAGGTGCGGAGGTCGACGCGTTCGGCGAAGTCGTAGAGCGAGACGAAGGGCCGGAAGCCGGAAGCCGGAAGCCGGAGGCTGCCGTCGGTGCTTCCGGCTTCCGGCTTCCGCGCCTCCGGCGTCGTTCTCGCCTGAATGATCGAGTCAATCGCCGCGCGTCCGACATTCCGCACCGCGCCGAGTCCGAAGCGGATCCGCTTGTCGTCGAGGACGGTGAACTTGTAGCCGCTCTCGTTCACGTCGGGCGGAAGGATCTCGAGGCCGAGCTCGCGGGCCTCGTTGATGTACTTCACCACCGCGTCGGTGTCGCCGATGCACGCCGAGAGGAGCGCGGCCATGAACTCGGCCGGGTAGTGCACCTTGAGGTACGCGGTGTGGTACGAGAGCACGGAGTACGCGACCGAGTGCGACTTGTTGAAGCCGTAGCGGCCGAACGTCTCGATCTGCCCCGCGAGATCCGCGATGATGTGCTTGTCGTATCCGCGAGCGATCGCCTTCTCGGCGAACTTGCCGATCTCTCCGCGGATGAGCTCGGCGTCCTTCTTTCCGACCGCCTTGCGCAGCACGTCGGCTTCGGCCAGTGAGATTCCCGCGAGCCTTTGCGCGATGCGCATCACCTGTTCCTGATAGGTGATGACGCCGTAGGTGGGCGCGAGGATCTCCTCGAGCTCCGGCAGGGCAAAACTGACGGCTTCCTCGCCGCGCTTGCGACGGATGTACACCTTGTGCATCCCCGCGTCGAGCGGCCCGGGACGCATGAGCGCGCTGCTCGCGACGAGATCGTCGAACCGGTCGGCGCGCATCGAGCGGACCAGGTCTGTGGCGAGCGGTGACTCGAACTGGAACACGCCGGCCGTGCGGCCGGCGCGCAGGGCGCGGTACGTGGCTTCGTCGTCGAGCGCGAGCGTCTCGAGATTGGGCACGTCGCGGCCGCGCGCCTTGATGGTCGCGAGGGCGTCGTGGATGATCGTGAGCGTCGTGAGGCCGAGGAAGTCCATCTTCAGCATGCCGGCCTTCTCGAGCGCGTTCATGTCGTATTGCGTCACGACGACGCGCTCGTCGCTGTCCTTGCCGGAGCCCTTCGAGTCCTGCGTGCAGATCGGGACGTAGTTGTCGAGCGGGCCGGGCGCGATGACGATTCCCGCCGCGTGAATTCCCGCGTGGCGCGACAGCCCTTCGAGCGAGATCGCGAAGTCGAGCAGCTGCTGGTGCCGTTCGTCGCCCTCGTACAGCTTGCGGACTTCGGGAACCTTCTCGATCGCTTCCTTCACCGTGAGCGAGAAGTTCGGCTGATTCGGGATCAGCTTCGCGATCGCGTCGGTTTCGGCGGGCGTGAAGCCGAGCACGCGGCCGATGTCCTTGATGGCGGCGCGCGACTTGAGCGTGCCGAAGGTGATGATCTGGCCCACGCAGTCGCGACCGTACTTCTCGCGCACGTAGTCGATCACCTCGCCGCGGCGCTCTTCGCAGAAGTCCACGTCGATGTCGGGCATCGACACGCGCTCGGGGTTCAGGAACCGCTCGAAGAGCAGGTCGAACTTCAGCGGGCATACGTCGGTGATGCGCAGGGCATACGCGACGAGCGAGCCGGCCGCCGATCCGCGGCCCGGCCCGACCGGAATCCCCTTCTCGCGCGCCGCGGCGATGAAATCGGCGACGATGAGCAGGTATCCCGCGTAGCCGGTCTTGGTGATGACGCCGAGCTCGTAGTCGAGGCGCTCCTGCACGTTGGCGGGCAGCGTCTTCGCGCCGTCGTCCTTGCTCAGGTAGCGCTCGCGCGCGCCGGCGGTGGCGAGCGTGACCAGCAGGTCGTTCTCGGAACTTGCGCCCTTGGGGAGCGGGAACGACGGCAGGTAGTACTTCTTCTCGAATGCAAAACCGGCCTGGTCGGCGATCGCGAGCGTGTTCGCGAGGACGTCCGGACGGTCCCTGAAATGCTCGCGGATCTCGGGCGCGCTCTTGAAGTACAGCCCGCGGTCGTACTTCAGGCGGTTGTCGTCGAGGCGGTCCTTCTTCAGGCCGATGCAGAGCAGCACGTCGTGCGAGTCGTGATCCTCGGCGCGCAGGAAGTGCGAGTCGTTCGTGGCGATGACGGGCAGGCCGAGCTTCTTCGCGAGCTTGAAGACCTCGGCGTTGAGCTTCTTCTGCTCTCCGGCCTCGTGCGCCTGCACCTCGAGGTAGTAGCGATCCTTGAAGACGTTCGCGTACCACTCGGCGGCTTCCTGCGCCTCTTCAGGCCGGTTCTCGAGGAGGTGGCGTGCCACCTCTCCTGCCATGCACGCAGAGGAGACGATGATCCCCTCGTTGTATTTCGCGAGCAACTCGCGGTCCACGCGCGGCTTGCCGTAGAATCCCTCGGTATATGCGAGCGACGAGAGCTTGATGAGGTTCTGGTAGCCGGTGCGATCCCGCGCGAGGAGGACCAAGTGGTAGTATGAGCGGTCCCCCGGTGTGGCGCGGCCGCGCAGGCGGCGGTCGCCGGGGGCGACGTACGCCTCCATCCCGATGATCGGCTTGATGCCCTGCGCGCGCGCCTTTTCCTGGAACTCCCACGCGGCGTGAAGATTGCCGTGGTCGGTGATCGCGAGAGCCGGTTGTTCGAACTCGACGGCCCGGGCGATCAGGTCGTCGATCCGGTTTGCGCCATCGAGCAGGGAGTACTCGGAGTGGCAGTGCAGGTGTACGAAGGACATTGAGTTGAAAGCTAGCCGTTGTCGCGCGGCCCTGTCAAAGCGAAATTGGGACCTTCTCCTACTTGCTAAAAGATTGCAGCGCAAAGAGTTAATGAGACAGCTCAGAGCCGCCTCGGTCACGCTGCTTCTTGTTGCCGCGTGCCGTCGCGACGGCGTCGACACCAACGCGCCGACATGCGCCGCCGACGGGAGGCTCGCGGCGCCGTACGCCGCCGTGACGGTGAGCAGCGCGCTGGTCGGAAGCTGCGTCACGATTCCCGGAAACGGTGCGACGTATCTCGTCGTGGGGGAGTTCGCGAGCGTGGGGGATCCCGCCGGCGCAGTGAACTGGCAGATCGGCACGACGGCCTCGGGCGGCGTCGCGGACGCCGTGTCGCGGTCGCTGCGATTCGCGGGTGACAACCCGGCCCGCCGGGAATTCGAGACGAGATTGCGTGTCATCGAACGATCGATCGCGCCACGCGCCCGCGCGGAGGCCATGGCCGCGCGAAGCGCGGGCACGCGGCTCTCCGCCGCGACCGCCCCGCCGCCGGCGATCGGAAGCACCCGCGATTTCAAGGTCGTGGCCGCGCTCGACGGGTCGAGCTTCACGAGCGCGACCGGCCGGCTGATCTACGCAGGCGATCACGTCCTCCTTTACGCGGACACGGTCGGGCAAGGCTTCTCTGACGCGCAGTACGTGTCGCTCGGTGCGCTGTTCGACAAGGATCTCTACGGCATCGACGTGAAGGCCTTCGGCAGCACGAGCGATGTCGACCAGAACGGCCGGGTGATCGCGTTCTTCACGCCGAAGATCAACGAGCTGGTGGGACCGTCGAGCTGCGCGTTCGCCGGATACGTCACCGGCTTCTTCTACGGCACGGACCTGCTCGTCAGCGACCCGAACTCCAACAAGGGCGAGATCTTCTACTCGTACGTGCCGGATTCGACCGGCGCGTTCAGCTGTCCGCACACGGCGGCTTCGGTGCTGAGCGTCGTGGGCGGCACGTTCCTGCACGAGCTGCAGCACATGATCTCGTTCAACCAGCATGTGCTCGTGCGCGGCGGCGCGCAGGAGGAGATCTGGCTCAACGAAGGGCTCGGCCAGATCGCAGAGGAACTCGGATCGGAGTACTATGAAGCGAAGTATCCGCCGCCGACGGGCCGCTCGACCACTACGCAGATCTTCCCCGACTCGGCGGGGCCGTTCATTCAGCCGCAGTTGCTCGACGCTTACGTTTACCTGGGTTCCACGCGGGCGCATTCGGTGACGTCGTACAATGGCGGCGGATCGCTGGAGGAACGCGGCGCGACCTGGCTCTTCCTGCGATGGCTGGCATCGCAGAAGGGAGAAGACATCTTCGGACGGCTCGTGCAGACATCGAACACGGGGATCAACAATGTCCAGACGCAGTCGGGCGAATCGTTCGGCGCGCTGTTCGGCGACTTCAGCACGGCGCTCGTCGTGGACTCGATTCCCGGCGTGCCGCGCGCGAGCGTTCCGGCCCGCTTCCGTTTCGGCTCGCGCAACCTGCGCGCCCTCATGGCGCGCGAGGCGACGGTCGAGTCGTTCCCGGACGCGTGGCCGCTCCCCCTCTACTCGCTCGGGATCGGCGGCGCGCTGTCCGGAAGCATGATTCCCGGAACCATGGTGCACTCGAACCTCACGTCCCCCGCGGGCGGCGCGGGAATCACGCTCAGCTTCACCGGGCCGCTTTCGGTGCCGTTTCCGACGTCGCTCGGTGCGCAGGTGACCGTTTTCCGGATGCCGCCATGAGAAAGACGGCAGACGGAAGAGGGCAGACGGCAGACGGCGCGAGCCGGTACCTGTGGCGCTCGTGCCAACCGGTTGTCCTCGCGATCCTTTGCCTGGGTCCGATCCCACAAGTGGCGCGGTCGCAGACCACGGCCGACACGCGCGCCGCGATCCTGCTCACGCTGCCCGCCAGCTCGCGGGCCCTCGCACTGGGCGACGCATGGGGCGCGGTCGCCGACGACGAGAGCGCCCTCTTCTACAATCCGGCGCAGCTGGCGCGCGTGCGCGCTCTCGCGGTCGGCGGGTCGCTGCAGAACTACATCGCCTCCACGACGCTCGGCGCGTTCGCGGTCGCGGTTCCGCTCAGGTATGGCACGATCGGCGTCGGGCTTCGGCTCCTGAACTATGGAAGCGCGGACGAGATCGTACCGGCGGACGGAAGCGGCGGCCAGGCCGGCACGCCGACCGGATCCACCGTGACGGCGCAGGACATGGCGTTCACGCTCGGATATGGAATCGCGTTCGGCTCGCGGCACGAACTGCGCGTCGGGGCCGCGGTGACCTACGCGCGACAGGAGGTGGCGAGTTACTCGGGTGGCGCGATGGCCGGCGACTTCGGAGCGGCGTATTCGCTCGCGAACGGCTGGGACGTGAGCGCGGCGCTGCAGCATCTCGGCTCGAACCTCACGCTCGCCTCGGTGAGCGCGCCCCTGCCGTTCACCTGGCGTGCGGCCGTCGCGGCGCCGATGGTGCGAGCCGATGCGTTCACGCTGCGGCCGATGGCAGAGGCGCGACAGGTGAGCGGCGCGGAGGTCACGGGCGTGCTCGGCGCCGAGGGGACGTGGCGCACGGGAACGAGCGGCACCGTGCTCTCCGCGCGCGCGGGCTACGCGTTTCGCGGCTCCGCCGATGCCCGCGCGCCGTTCACCGTCGGCGCGGGAATCACGCTCGGGCGCCTGCAGGTGGACTATGCGTATGAGGGATTCGACCTGATCGGCGGCGCCACGAATCGCGTCGGGGTGCGGTTCGCCGCACTGCCGCGCGGCCCGTGACGCGGCGCAAGCTCGTGCGCGTTCGCTGGGGCGGCATCCTCCTCGTTCTGCTTGGCGTCCTGACCGCCGGCGTCGCCCTGCTCGCCGCGGCGACGCCGATGGGACGCTATCTCGCGCGCGGCGCGGCGGCCGAGGCGAAGATTCTCGCGCGCCGGCAGTCCATCGCAAAAATGGTCGCGGACAGTACGACGGCGCCGGCGATTCGCGCCAAGCTGCAGCTGGTGCTCGAGGCACGGAAATTCGCCGCTGATTCGCTCGGCCTTCCCGCGAAGAACGCGTTCACGCAATACACGAAGCTCGAGCACGACACGCTCGTGCTGGTGCTGTCCGGCGCGTACCGCGACAGACTCGTTCCCGTCACGTGGTGGTTTCCCGTCGTCGGCCGCGTGCCGTACAAGGGGTTCTTCGACTTCGCCGAAGCCAAGCGGGCCGAGGCCGAGCTTCAGGAGGCCGGATTCGACACGTATCTGCGCCCGTCGCCGGCGTTCAGCACGCTCGGCTTCTTCAACGATCCGCTTCTCTCCACCACGCTGGGGGAGGATTCACTGGGAATCGTGAATACCGTCGTGCACGAGCTGACACACAACAAGTTCTATGCGAAAGGCGAGGCCGTGTTCAACGAGAGTTTCGCGAGCTTCGTCGGCGCGCGCGGGGCCGAGCGGTTCTTCGCCTCGCGGGGCGACACGTCGAGCGCGCGGCGCACGGCGGCGCGCTGGCACGACGACCTGCTCCTGGGTGGCGCATGGGAGCGGACGTACCACTCGCTCGACTCGGCGTATCGCGCGCATCCAGGCGACTCCGCGCGCACGGTGCGCTACGCGGCGCGCGACTCGGTGTACGCTCGCACGCGAAGATTTCTCGTGGATTCCGTTGCACCGCAGCTGCAGGCGATCGACCCGCGTTACGCCGCGCGCGTGCGACTGGACAATGCGTCTCTGCTGGCGCGACTGATCTACGCGACCGGGCTGCCGAAGTTCGAATCGGTGTACGCGAGTGAGGGTCGGGATGCACGGCGGGCGCTCGAGCGCATCATCCGGGAGAAGCAGTAGTCCCGCCACCGTCAACCAGCGCTATGCCCCGAAACGCCCCTTGAGCATCGCGCGCAGGTCCACCACGGGGAGCGGGCCTGCGGCGGGGTCGGGCGGCGCGGACTCGGGACGGTCGACCACGACGCGCTGCATTCCCTCGCGTACGCCGCGATCGATGAAGCGCGAGAGCTGGTCCATGGAGTAATCGGCGCCGCGCCGCGTGTCGTACACGTTGAGCGGATAGGTGACGAAGAGATGATTGCGCGGCCGCGTCATCGCGACGTACATCAGGCGGCGTTCTTCCTCAATCTGTTCCTCGCTGCCCAGCGAGCGGGCGGAGGGGAACCAGCCGTCGACGGCCCAGATGACGAACACGGCGTCCCACTCGCGTCCCTTGGCGCTGTGCGCGGTGCTGAGGATGAGCACGTCGTCCTCGCTGCCCGCGCCGAATCCGAAATCCTGCGTCGCCTGTGGCGGCTCGAGCGCCAGCGCCGAGAGAAACGCGGCGCGGCTCGGATAGCCGCCGGCGATCGTCTGCAATTGGTCGAGATCGGAGAGCCGCGGCTCCACGCGATCGTATCGCTCGCGCAGGATGTCGTCGTAGAGGCGGCGGACACGCGCAATCTCCATGGTCACGGCACCCTCCGCGTCCGTTGGGTTCGTTCTGAGCGCGTCCAGGAGCAGCACGAGTTCGGCGTGCGCCGCGCGCGCGCGGGGCGGCGGCTCGTACCGGCCGAACGCATCGGATGCCCACCCGGCCAGCGCCATCGAATCGATCGCCCCGCGGGCCGTCGCTTCGCCGATTCCGGGCATGAGCATCAGGAGGCGATACCAGCTCACTTCGTCGCGCGGGTTCTCGAGAATGCGCAGGAACGCGAGGACATCCTTCACGTGCGCGGCCTCGAGGAACTTGATACCGCCCCACTTCTCGAACGGGATGCTGCGCGCGGTGAGCTCGATCTCGAGATCGGCGCTCATGTAGCCGGCGCGGAACAGCACGGCCATCTCGTGGAGCGGCACGCCCTCCTCATGCAGCTCGAGAATGCGGTCCACCACGAAGCGCGTCTGCGCCTGCTCGTCGTGCGCGGTGACGAGCCACGGCTTCTCGCCGCCCGTGCGTTTGGTGAAGAGGTTCTTCGTGTAGCGCTCCTCGGCGCGCGAGATCACGGTGTTGGTGACGTCGAGGATCGGCTGCGTGGACCGGTAGTTCTCCTCGAGCGGAACGACGGCGGCCCCTTCGAACTGGGCGGGAAAATCGAGGATGTTGCGAATGGTCGCGCCACGGAACGAATAGATGCTCTGCGCGTCGTCGCCGACGACGGTGATGTTGCGATGCGCGCGGCACATGCCGCGCAGGATGCGCGACTGCAACTGGTTGGTGTCCTGGTACTCGTCCACGAGGATGTGGTCGTAGAGCGAGGCGATCCGGTCGGCGAGGGCGCTTTCCGACTCGACGAGCATCGCCCAGAACAGCAGCAGGTCGTCGTAGTCGACGAGGTTGCGCTCGCTCTTCCGGACGGTGTAGTCCGCATAAATGCGCGAGAAATCCTCCTCGTACTCGCGAAACTGGGGATAGTCCTCGCTGAGGATCGCGGGGACCGGAATCTCCGTGTTCACGTGCCGCGAGTACACCTGGTGGAGCGTGGCCTTCTTGGGAAATCGTTTCTTCTTTTCGGAGAAGCCCAGCTTGGCGCGCGAGAGCTGCATCAGGTCTTCGGCGTCGGACTGGTCCATGATCGTGAAGTCCGCCGGCAGCCCCGCCGCCTGACCGAAGCGCCGCAACAGCCGGTGCGCGGTCGCGTGGAACGTGCCGCCGTGCACGGCGCGGCTCATGCTCCCGACGAGACGCTCGGCGCGGCCGAGCATTTCCTGCGCGGAGCGACGCGTGAACGTCAGCAGCAGAATGCGCTCCGGGCGGATGCCCCGCTCGAGCAGATGCGCGACGCGATACACCAGCGTGCGCGTCTTGCCCGTGCCGGCGCCGGCGATGATCAGGAGCGGCCCGTCCGCGTGGGTGGCCGCCCGCAGCTGCGCCGGATTCAGCTCGGCGGCGAAGTCGGTCGTGCGCTTGGCCTCGACTTCGCGGATGCGGGACGGGTAGACGCGGGCGTCATCGTGCATGAGATTCGAATATAGTGACCCCACCCCTGAACGACCCGCGAGCGCCCGCGAACGCACCGTTGTCATTTTCCCGCAGGGAATTTGACGCGCGCTCGGTAGTGATCGCCGTACTCGCCGCCGGCGCGCTGCTGCGCTTCCTCCTCGCCGAGTCCACGGGGCTCGGCGTGGACGAATCCTATGCCGTCGCCGTCGCGCGGCAGTGGTCGCTCTCGTACTTCGATCATCCGCCGCTGCACTTCTGGCTCGCGGGCGCGCTGGCGAAGCTCGCGCACAGCGAGAGCGGGGAAGTCGTGCGCTTTCCGTTCGTGGTGTGTTTCGCCGCCACCACCTGGCTGATGTACCGTCTGGGCGCGCGATTCTTCGGTGAGCATGCGGGCGCGCTGGCCGCGCTCCTGCTGAACATCTCGGCGGTGTTCAGCGTGACGACGGGCGGATGGGTGCTGCCTGACGGGCCGCTCATGCTGTTCATGCTCGCATCGGCCGCGGTGATCGCCGATATCCTGTTCGAAGGCGTGTCGACGGTCGCTCCGTCCCGGACTTCGGCCCGGCCGGGTCCATCGCGGATGCTTCGCGGCCCCGATACGTTCCGGTGGATGGTCGCGGGAGTCTTTGCCGGGCTCGCGATGCTCTCCAAGTATCACGGCGTGTTCGTGCTCGCGGGAACATTCCTGTTCCTCCTGACGAGCGCGCCGCATCGCAAGTGGCTTGCGCGTCCGGGGCCGTACCTCGGTGCACTGGTGGCGCTCGCGATGTTCACGCCGGTGCTTGCGTGGAATCGTGCGCACGGGTGGGCGTCATTTGCATTTCAGGGCAGCCGTGCGGCGGGGCAGGGCGGGCTGCACTTCGACTCCATGCTCGCGAGCATTGCGGGACAGGCGGCGTACGTCCTGCCGTGGATCTGGGTGCCGCTGGTCGTCGTGCTGTGGGGCGCGTTGCGAACGGGACCTCGCGATGCGGCGCGCTGGTTTCTCGCTTGTCTCGGCATCGGACCGATCGCCGCGTTCACGCTGGTCGCGCTGCGCGGCGAAGCGGGCCTCCCGCACTGGCAGGCGCCGGGGTACCTGATGCTCTTCCCGATTCTCGGCGCGGCGGTCGCGAGCCGGGTCGAGCGCGGCGACGCATTGACGAGGCGATGGCTGCGCTGGAGTGCGTGGAGCTTCATCGTGCTCGTCGTGATTCTCGCGACGCAGACGGCAAACGGCTGGATGGAGCGCGTCGCGCCGTCGTTGTTCGCGAAGGGCGATCCGACCACGGACCTGATTTCATGGCGCGAGCTTCGGCCGACGCTCGATGCCAGGCGCATGCTCGCCCACGGCGAGTTTCTGGCGGCGCCGAGCTGGATCCAGGCGGGGCAGGCGGCGCTCGGCGCCGGTCCGGACGTTCCCGTGCTCTGTCTTTGCGTCGACCCGCATCATTTCTACTACATGAACGACGACCGCACCTTTCTCGGCCGCGATGCAGTGTTCGTGAAGAAGATCAAGCCGAATGACGACGTGGTCGCGACGTATGCGCCGTATTTCGAATCGTTCGAGGTGGCGGACACACTGGTGATCCATCGCGCGGGCGCGGAGGCGGTGCGCGTGGGGATCTATCGCGCGCACGGATTCCGAAAGGTGTTTCCGACGACGCAGCCGCGCTGACCGCGTCGCGGCGGCCGCGCTGCTACCGCGCTGCTACCGCTCTGCTACCGCACGTGCGCGATGAAGAACTGCCACATCAGGACAGACGCCTTCATCTCATTCATCGGCGGCAGCGCACCCGGATCATCCGGCCCTCCGGGCCACCCGTGCGTTCCGCCCTGGATCGCGTAGAAGTCGACATCGGCGGAGAGGCACGAAGTCCAGCTCGTCTGAACCACGTTTGCCGATGCGTTCTTGGCCGAGCCTTTGGCGCTCTTGGCGGCACACCCGTTCAGTGCGGCCCAGAACTGCACCGACGGCGGCAGGCCATCGGCCAGCACCGGTACCGGGCCTGGCGGCGGCGGCGCATCCTGGCCGAACGGCACTTCGGGGTCGTCGGTCCCGTGGACGGCAAACAGGGGAACCGGCGCTGCGGGATTGCACGAATCGTCCGCCAGGCCTCCTTCTATGACGCCTATCGCGGCGACGGTTGTGGCGAGCTGGCAACCCACTTCGTACGCCATGTATCCACCGGCGGAGAATCCGGCGACGTACACCCTGCGTGAATCCAGCGGGACGTGTACGGCGACCGTCTTGATGAGCGCGGCGATGAATCCGAGGTCATCGATATTGTCCCGGTTGGCTGCACCGCAGCACGTGCCGGCGTTCCAGTCCGACGGATAGAGATCGAACTCGCCGCCGGTGCCGTTCGGGTACGCAACGAGAAAGCGCTGGGCGTCGGCGAGCGAGTCCATGCCGGACTGCCGTTCGACGGCACTCGCGTCGCCGCCGCTGCCGTGCAGCACGATCACGAGCGGCCAGGGCCGCGGAAGCCCGGATGTGCCCAGGCGCCGATGCGACGGCACGTGCACCAGGAACGTCCGCGTCAGCGCACCAACCACGGTCACGTGCGCGGCAGTACCGTCCGACCAATCGCTGCTCTCTCCCGCGCCCGTGGGCCCGTAGGTCGAACAGGCGACGAGGAGTGAAACGATCGCGATGCCCGCGACGCGTCGTGCGCTCATGGCCGAACGGGCCCGGCCGCCCTGAGCTTCCACGAAAGCGCCGCCCCTATCTGAGTCGGGCCTCCGTCGATGACGATTCGCTGCACGCCGACGTTGACGCCGAACCTGGAGGCGACCGTCCACGAGACCGCCGCACCGATCATGGGAAGGAACCCGCCGGCCGCGAAGTCGCTGCCGGTCACGTGCCCGTATCCGAACCCTGGTACGATCGAGGCGCACAGCGACGAGGATCGCCAGAGCGGCAGCCCGATGAAGATCGGCACGGTGACGGCGGCCGAACCGGCGGTCGAACCCTCGTCGCCGAGATACTTGGCGCCGCCAAGGCTCAGTCGCACGTCAACTCCCATCCGGATCGGGCGACGGTCCATTCTCGCGAAACCGTGATCCCACAGTGTGGATTGCACGTCGAGGCCTCCGGAGACCCATGCGGAGCAGGTCGGGCACTCGACAAGCTCATATGCGCCCGTGAGCGAAAGCTGCGCCCTCGCGATTCCGAGGCCGTGCGACCACGTCACCCCGAGGTCGTCGTGCACGGCGTCGTCGGGGTCGTAGCGCCAGCGGCCGTACCGCAGCGACAACTCGTTGCCCCCGGACGCCAAGTCGCCGGGGTCGCGGGCGACGGGCGTCAGCGCGCCCACGGGGGACAGCACGAGTCCGTCCCACGCGCCGATCTGGCTCACACTTTGGGCCGCGGTTTCGCGGGGCCCGACGCCAAACGATATTACAAGAGCCGCGAAGGCGAGGCGGCATCTGAAAGTTGTCGTCATCGGGCCAGCATGAATCAGTGCGTCGCCTCAAATGGTTTCCGGAAGGATACCCGGGTGTGGATAGTACCTCAATCATGGCCGCGTCCATTGCCGAGGATGGCGTTATCGATCGGATACTGAATCACCTTCAGCTGGCGTGACCACCGTCGCGAGGGAGAGGGCGGAGCTCGAGCCACGAGCTTGGCGCTGGACCCGGTGGCTCGGAATGGCCGTCGGAGGCGTCATATTCGCCGCCGCGCTGTACTCCCTGCGCCGGGAGTTCGCGACCTACGACCTCCGGCAAATACGGTTCGCCGTGCGAACCCTCGACCCGATCTTCATCGTGCGGGGGGCGCTCTTCGCGATCGGTGCATACGCGGCGCTTGCCACCTACGACGTGCTGGCGCTCCGCTACATCAAGAGCGACCTCCCGGCGAAGCGCGTCGCGTTCATCTCCTTCATCGCGTTTTCATTCTCCAACGCACTCGGCTTCCCGTTGCTGCTGGGCGGCGGCCTGCGCTACCGGCTCTACAACGCGGCCGGACTTTCGAGCGCGGACATCGCCCTCACGATCGCCTTCAACTCCGTGACGTTCTGGCTGGGCGTGCTGTCGGTCGCCGGAGGGTCGCTCCTCCTCACGCCCAGCGGGCCCGACGCGATCTTCGGCGTGCCGCTCTCGAGCCTGCGGGCCGTCGGCGCGCTCCTGCTGCTCACGGTCGCGGCCTACCTCTTCGCGTGCGCATGGTTCCGCCGCCCGATTCGCGTACTCGGGTGGGAGTTCGTTCCGCCGTCGGGCCGGATCGCGATGGCGCAGGTCGCCATTTCGATCGTGGACTGGCTGCTCGTGGCCGCGGTGCTCTGGTCCGTGCTGCCACAGACGTCGTCGGACGTGACCTTCGGCGTCGTGCTCACCGCATTCGTGCTTGCGCAGGTGGCCGGCCTGGTAAGCCACGTGCCCGGCGGCCTGGGTGTGTTCGAGTTCACATTCGTCGCGCTGCTCAGCCGCCATGTCGAGCCCACCCGGCTCCTCGGCGCGGTGATCGTATTCCGCATCATCTACTATCTCTTTCCGCTCGCGATCGCGCTCGTGTTGCTCGCGGCCAGCGAGCTTTCGCGCGGCAAGTCGCGGCTGGCGCGCGCCGCTCGCGTCGCGAGCGGTTGGGTGCCACTCGCCGCACCCGCACTCTTCGCGATCACGACCTTCATCGGCGGCATGATCCTGCTCTTCTCCGGCGCGACGCCGGAGATGCGCCTCCGGTTGCGATTCATCGGAAACCTGGTCCCGCTCGCGGTCATCGAGTCGTCCCACTTCGTCGCAAGCCTGACGGGCGCGGCACTCCTCATCCTCGCACACGGCCTCGGCCGCCGCCTCGACGCCGCGTACTACCTCACCGTCGCCGCGCTTCTCGTCGGCATCGTCGCCTCGCTTCTCAAGGGGTGGGACTACGAGGAAGCCGCCGCGCTCGCCGTCATCCTGCTGACTCTCCTCCCGGCACGCCGGCATTTCTACCGGCGCTCATCGCTCACCTCCGAGTTCCTCTCGGTCCGGTGGATCCTGATGATCGTCACCGTGCTCGCGATGAGCGGATGGCTCGGGTTCTTCGCCTCCAAGAACGTCGCGTATTCGAACGATCTCTGGTGGCAGTTCGCCCTTCGCGGCGATACGCCGCGTTTCTTCCGGTCGATGGTCGGCGTTTCGGTGGGTGTCGCGCTCATCGCGCTGCACCGCCTGCTGCGCCCCGTCCCGTGGAAATCCGCGACGCCGGACGGCCCGACGCTCGATCGGGTGGAAACGATCGTGCATGCCTCCCCCGACACGCTGTCCTATCTTGCGCTGCTCGGCGACAAGTCGCTCCTCTTTTCGGACGACGGGACCGCGTTCGTGATGTACGGAGTCGAGGGCGGCAGCTTCGTCGCCATGGGCGACCCGATCGGTTCGCCGCGCCACCGGAAGGACCTCGCCTGGGAATTCCGCGCGCTCGCCGATCGTCAGGGCGCCGCGACGGTGTTCTATCAGGTGCGCAAGCACAACCTGCCCCTCTACCTCGACATGGGACTCTCGCTGCTGAAGCTGGGCGAGGAAGGTCGCGTCCCGCTGCGTGACTTCAGCCTCGACGGTGGCGCGCGAAAGCGTCTGCGCCGGGTGGTGCGAGTCGTGGAGGCCGAAGGAGGCCGATTCGAGATGCATCGTGGCTCGGAGATCGACGCCCTCCTTCCGAAGCTCAAGGTGATTTCCGATGAATGGCTTGCCGCGCGAGGCTCCCGCGAGAAGGGCTTCTCGCTCGGTTTCTGGAACGAACGCTACCTGCGCAGCACATCCATCGCGGTCGTCAGGCGGGGTGAGGAGATCGTCGCGTTCGCCAACCTCTGGGAGGGCGCGGAGAAGGAGGAGGTGACGGTGGACCTGATGCGCTACAC
>PMYN01000128.1:39695-40806 GCA_003171215.1 Gemmatimonadota bacterium
GCGCCCATCTGGAACCGCGTCGGATCGCTGCTGTTCAAGCACACCGAGAACTTCTACAACTTCCAGGGGCTTCGCGGCTTCAAGCAGAAGTTCGATCCCGTCTGGGAGCCGCGCTACCTGGCGTCGCGGGGCGGGATCGCGCTGCCCAGGATCCTCACGAACGTCTCGGCACTGGTGTCGCGCGGACTGCGTGGCCTGATTTCGAAATGATGTTCGCGCGGCTCCTCAGCGCCGCAGCGTCCACGCCAGGGCGCGTTCGACGAACGGCCCCGCCAGCAGGATGTTCGACATGGAGTGCCCGCCCCAGGGCACCGACCACTTGTCGATCCGCCCGCCGCCGGCCCTGAGCAGCTCGGCGTCGTCAGCACGGAAGCGGTCGTCGGTGCCGCGCACGATCGCCACCCTCACCGAGGCCGGGAGCGCGGCGATGTTGTCCGACACCGAGTAACTCCCGGGTTCCGTGGGTGCGGAGCGGTTCGCGATGTCCGAGAGCGTCGCGCGAAGGTGGCCGCGCCCTCGCGAACTGATCAGGAGCAGCCCCGCGAGACGAGGCGGTGCCGCGTGGACCGCGATCCAGCTCGCAACCTCCGCGCCCAACGAATGGCCGCCCAGCACGACGGGAATCGAGTCGGCGCCGACCTCGTGTCGGGCGAGCGCGATCATCACGGCCACGCTGTCGGCGAACAGCCGCGCGCGCGCCGCCGCGTCATCCGGGAGATGGCCGAAGAACACTTTCACGTCGAGTCCCACGACGTCGTATCCCGCTCCCGCCAGCCGCTTCGCGAGGTCCTGATGCGCACCCCAGAAACCGATGTCGTTGCCGACGAAGAAGACGAACGCCTTCGCGGGCGCGGACGTCACGGCCGACGGATAGAAGAGGAGCGGGAAGCCTGCAATCGCCGGATCGCGCGGCGCGTAAGGAGCGGGCGATGGGCGAAAACAGCCGCTGGCGACGGCCTGGAGAACCGCGAGCGAGCACAGCGTGATCGCCGCGGCTCGCGCGCGAGACAACGACCGGTCCCGTGCGGGCACGCCTAGCGCGGATCCCCGCGAAACCGATAGAACACAAGTTCCCCGCGCTTCACCGGGAGCAGACGCCGCTCGGCGGGCG
>PMYN01000015.1 GCA_003171215.1 Gemmatimonadota bacterium
AACAATCCCCTCGTGAGAAATCCGGGCTAGGCATCTATAACCTTTATAACCTCTATAGCCTCTATAACAATAAGATGACTGTGATTGAAAAGAGTATCACCGTGTGCGCCGAAATGCAACGCTGACTGCTTTCTAGCCAGGGCTCTTGGCGGTCCGCCCGTGAAAACCTGTGGTTCTTCAGAGCGAATTCCTTCGTCGTCGACGTTCTTGTCGTCAACGGGAAAGCGGCGCGCCAGGTAATGGGGCACGCCGCCGTCCACAGCCATTCGCACGGGACTACTTCACGCGCGCCCGCTCCAGCCTCGTGATTGCGCCGTCCACCACACCCATATAGACGACGCCACCCGGGCCCCAGCCTGCAATGACGCGGCCCGGCGGAATCAGCACCCGATCCTTCAGTTCTCCCTTGTTGTTGACCACGTCGTACACCGTGCCGCCGTTGACCATCTTGCTCGTGCGAATCCAGAGGTTGCCGTCCGCGTCACCTCGCGAGGCACCCTGTCGAAACGCGGGGCGATAGTCGGGCATTTCGTTGAGCGACACGAAATTCAATGGCATCGAGAATCCCGACGGCGCGCCCCCCGCACCCCCGCGCCCGCCCATGCTGAACGTCATGGCACCGCCCTCCGCCTGCGGGCGCTGACGCGTGCCGGCCTTGCCGGTGTCCGCGCTGGCCGCCTTCGAGTCGGCACCCGACGACCCCGCCATCTGCTTCATCATCGTGGCGCGCTGCTTCTCCAGCACGATCCGCGTGGAGTCGATGATCGCGGTTTTGTCCTCGTCGGTAAGGCGCTGCCAGTCGAACGGAAGCTTCTGACCCGCGGTCACCTTGCCGTCCGGGCTGACGAGATCCACGCGGTAGTCCTGCCCGCGCACGATGGCGACGGTGCCGTCGGACAGCATCGCCCAGTCGTCGGTCCAGGGCATCGGATTCACGGTCGACGTGACCTGGATATTCCCGGTGTTCTCGTCACGCGTCATGTTCATCTGGATCTTCGGGATCCGGAACGTCGCGGCGGTATCCACCTTTCGGGTCTTGAGATCGACCCGCACGACGAATGACGACTCCGGAAACGTCGGCAGCTGGAACTGTCCCGGCGCAGCCCCCCTGGAGGAGCTCATGGCGAACCGCTGCTGCGCCCGATAGACCAGCCGTCCCTGCATGTCGAATCCCGGTGTTCCATTCGGACCACCGATCAGCGCCATCACCTCGTTTGGAAGCGGCGCCGCCATCGTGCGTACGATCTTTCCGTTCCCGTCGATCACGAGCATCGAGATCGACTGCGGATCCACGAACAGCGTGGAGTCCCCGCGGAACGTCACGAGGCCGCCGAGCGTCGAGCCGTACGCGTTCCCGGTCGCGCTGGTCGAGTCGGCGACGACGATAAAGCTCTTGAAGGTCGAGTCGAACAGGAGCACGCGCCGACCGGTCAAATCGTGAACGATGACGCGTCCTCCGGGAAGCGCGCGAACCTGCGTGACGCTGGCGAGCGGCTCGGCCGAAGTGCTCAGCACCGGACCCAGCGGCCGCACCGGTGGCAGCACTTGCTGGCCTCCCGCCGCAGACGCGATCAGGGTCAGTGCGACGATGCAAGATCGAACCATGTGCTTCATGTCGGTATTGGATGAAGGGTCGGTCGAACGCTGTTCGCGTGTTGGCACTTCTGCTATCGCATGATCGTTACGGTCATCCCGCCACCGCCGGCGGCGATCGCCGATGACATGTTCGAGAACGGATTGGCTCCCGAGCCGGCCGTGCCGGACCGGATCGACTGGAGATACCACGGGTCGAGCGAGCTCGTGACGATATCGGGCAGCTTGCGGCGCTGCTCCGACGAGAGCATCCGCTTCACTCCGGGCGTGATCTTCAGCAGGAGATCCACCGTCGCCTCGCGCGCGGCACGATACCGGCCGTATGCCGCGTTGTGATCGTAGTGGTCCGGCAGCGACGCGAGCGCCTTCGAGACGGGAGACCAGATCGAGTCGATCTTGATGGAGTACCACCGATTGAGCGTCGCGATGCTGTCGGCCTGGTCGCCGGTAAGCTTGAGCGTGTCGGCCTGCCGCAGGATCTGCGGCAACGGGTTGAACACGGCGTTCGTGCCGTAGAGCAGCTTCAGCATCATCTCCGGCACTTTCGTGCCGTCCGTCGTCCGGCCGCGGTCGAGCGTCTGCGTGAGCGTCTGGCGCTCGCGCGTCGGCGCCGTGTCCCAGCGAAGCATCGCCACGACGCTCACCGGCGCGAGCACCGAGTTGAAGGCGCTGCTCGACGAACCGAACCGCTGATTGACCGCGTAGACGTACCGCTGGTTGGTGCGATCGAATCCGCGCACGTACATCAGGTTGTTGTCTATGAACGGCGTCTGGCCCCATCCCTGAAGATGGTTCTCACCGTGAAGCATGAGATCGGCGGCGCCCAGCGGATTGTTGATCGAGAGCGAGAACGTCGCGCGCTGCGGAATGTGGAACGTGAGCGGATTGAACGAGAGGTTCAGGCTCGCGCTCGTCGTCCACGGCCCCTCGCAGCTGTTCAGTCCGGCGAGCTGGCCGAGCTGGCGCTGCAGGCAGCTGCGCACGCCCGACGAGGCGCCGGTCATGAGCTGTTGCATCGACGCGGCGAGCGCCGGATCTGCCGTGTGCACCGGATCGTAGATGAACGCGCGATCGTTGGAATATCCGTCGCCGTTCACGTCGCCCTGGATGACCGGGGTGAAGGGCGTACCCGACTGGAAGCGGCCGGTCCACGACACGCGCACCGCGTTGAAGAAGTTGTACGCAAGCGTGTACTGGATCTGATGATGCCAGTCGCCGCCGGCGCGGGCCCACTGAAGATCGAGTGGATTTCCGGTCGTGCTGCTGAACCCGCGCGTCTGCGCCCGCACTTCCTGGTAGGTGTACGAGAGGTTCCAGCTCCACTTCGTGTTGAACGACGTCGGCGCGAGCGACAGCTGAAACTGCTTGCTCGTCGAGTTGAGATCGGTCCTGAGCTGCGAGACGCGATTGAACAGCGGGCTCACGCGCCCGTCGCCGGCGGCCACGACGCCGGAGAGCGGATCGATGCTCGTCGGGTTCACGTACACCGGACGGTTGGCCTCGCCCGCGAGCACGAAGCGCTGCGTGGGATTGAAATTCAGGTCGACCGTTTCCTGCTGGTTGAGATTCAGCGAGTAGGTCCCGCCGAACGTCGCGTTGAACAGGTTGTCGAGGATCGAGCCCGTCCACTGCAGGTTGCCGCGCACGCTGCGCGGCGAGGTATAGTCCTTCGCTGCAAGCAGGACGTTCGGTGCGCTGTTCGAGAACGGGGTTCCCGCGGCGCCGTTCGCGCACTGCGAGGGAATCAACCCCGGGTTCGTGGCGTAGTCCGTCCAGTCGGGCGCCGGTGCCGCGGCGCCCGCGCAGGTGATCTGCTGAAGGGCGTTCGCGAGGCCGGTGCTGGCCATCGTGCCCGCGAGAAGCGTCGTGGCGGGCGTGTTCTGGAAGACGCCGACGCCGCCGCGCACCACCGCGCGAGGGCCGCGGAACGCTCCGGCAAAACCCGAGACCTGCGGAGCGGTGCCGTACGAGTAGGAGAACCCGATGCGCGGGCTCACGAACACGTGATCCGGCGCGCTGTTGTTGGACGTCCCGAACAGCTGCTCCACCGCCGGATTGAACGCGGCGCCGTTCACGTACTGATTGCCATCGAGCCGCACGCCGTACTGGATCTGCAAATCACTGCTCGCCTTGTACGAGTCGCCGAGCGCGAGCGCCGCGACGTACTGCCCGCCGCTCTGCACGTTCGGGCTCAGCGTGCGCGTGAACAGCGACGGCGTGCCCGCGGCGAGGTCGCCCAGCGAGTTGAAGTAGAAGCTGCCCAGCGTGTTGGTCGTCTGGTTCAGCGTGTAGTCGTCGCGTCGGAGTTCCGACGAGAGCTTGAGGCGATGCTTGTTGTTCTCGCTGAACCACGAGAGCGTGTTCGTGAAGTCCACGCTCGTGTTGAACGTGCTGGTATTCTGCTGCGTGCTCCCGCCGAACGACACATTCTTCGAAACGTTCGAGCCGTCCGGAAACACCGAGCTGATCAAGACCGATCCGCTCGGAAGCGCGACGAACGGCGATACGTAGCTGCGAGCGGCGCTCAGGGCAACGCCGCTCTCGCTGAGAATGCCGAACCAGAAATACGTCGAGTGATGAAGCTGCGCCTGACCGTTCCAGTTCGTCCGGTCGCCGCTATGGGCGGGAAGCTCCGACGTGCCCGCGCCCAGCGGCGAGATCTTGTTCCACGATCCGAGCATCGTGAGGTTGTATGCCGCGCCGGTCTTCGAGCCGGGAGGCGCGAAGTCGATGACGCCGAGCAGCGAGCCGTTGTCACTGAGCCGATCGCTCGGCACGCCGCCCACCGTCAGCGGGATCTGCTTCCCCTTCAGGATGGAGAGCAGCCGCTTCACCGAGTCCGGCGCGATACCGGCCGTGATCAACCCCAGCGAGTCGGTGTTCAGCAACGTGGCGAGGTCGCTCGACCGCTGCCCCAACTGGTACGAGAAGTTGTAAAACGCCTTGTCGATCGAGATCGGCCCCGAACTCTGGCCGCCGAGCGACAGATTCGTGTATTCCTGCCCGAGGGCACGCGCGGCGCTGGTGGTGAACTGCAGTTGCGGCGCCTCGGCCAGGAGGCTGAACCCCTGATTGATGAAGTTCGATCCGGAGCGCAGCCTGATGTTCTGGTTCGCGCCGCTGAAGCCGCCGCGCGCGACATCGTACGGCGAGATCGTAAGCGACGCCATCGTCTGCGCATCTCGCGGCAGATTCGACGCGCTGGAGTTCATGCCGTTCAGCGTCGTGCTGTTCTGGTCGGGCGTGAGGCCGAGCACGGAGAAGCCGGAGGGATCGCCGTTCGCGCCCGCCACATAGTTCACGCCGGGGACGGACGCGGCCATGGCCGCCAGATCGCCGAGCTGGTCAGCGGTGAGCGTGGCGTTGTTGATCGACTTCTCCGTGCCGCCGATGTCGGGCTGGACGTCGTTGCGATTCGCTTTGTCGCGCGGCGCGAGGATCTTGACCTCGTCGAGCACGTTCGCGGCGGACATGAGCTTCGCGTCGGCCACGAGGATGTCCTCGTCGGCCGCGCGCTTGAGCTCGTACTGCTTCGGCGAATAGCCCAGTGCGACGAACTTCACGAGATAGTCGCCGTCACCATTCGGAAAGGTGATCGTGTAGCGGCCGTTCCGGTCCGTCTTCGCGGAGCGATTCACGCCGCCCGAGATCGTCGTCACCGTGACGGTCACATTCGGGATCGGTACGCTGTCGACCCTGGTCACGCGGCCGCGGATCACGTCCGCGTTTTGCGCGGAAGCCGCACCGGCGAGCGACAGCGATGCAAGAGCACTGAGGACGCCGGCGGTGCGCCGAAAATTCACGAGATGTCTCTTGGAATCGGGTCTGATGACGGCGGAATGTCGATTAGGGTCATTCCGGCCGCTAAGGGTTTACTCGCACACGGCCCCCGCGGGGAGTATAATCTCGACGCGCTCGATGAGCCTCTACGGATACGCCTCCAGGAGAGTTGGAACCATGAGATCCCCCCATCCCACGGTCGTTCTGCTCGGCGCTGCGATCCTCTTCGCCGCCGTCGCTCCGCCACTTTCAGGCCAGGGAACAGCACCGGTCGCGGTCGAGTTCGAGAAGCTCCATTTCCGCTCGATCGGGCCTGCCATCATGTCTGGCCGCATCTCCGACTTCGCCGTGTATGAGGCGAATCCCGCCATCTTCTACGTCGGCACCGCGCACGGCGGCGTCTGGAAGACCACGAGCAACGGCGCGCAGTTCACTCCACTCCTGCAGGACCGCGGCCTTCTCTCGATCGGCGCGGTCGCGGTGCAGCAGTCGAACCCGAACGTCGTATGGGTCGGCACGGGCGAGTCGAACAACCGCCAGAGCACGTCGTGGGGCGAGGGCCTCTACAAGTCCACCGACGGCGGAAAGACCTTCACGCACGTCGGCCTGCGCGATTCGAAACACATCAACAGGATCGTCATCGATCCGCGGAATCCGGATGTCGTGTTCGTCGCCGCGACGGGCCCGCTGTTCGGCTCCGGTGGCGAGCGCGGGCTGTACAAGACCACCGACGGCGGCAAGACTTGGCGCGCCGTGATCAAGGGCGACGCCGACACGGGCGCCAACGACGTGAGAATGTCGCTCACGGATCCCGACGTCATGTACGCCTCGATGTATCAGCGCCGCCGCACCGCCTGCTGCATGAACGGCGGCGGCCCGGGCAGTGCGATCTACAAGTCGACTGATGGCGGCGAAAACTGGACCAAGCTGGCCGGCGGCCTTCCACCCTCGCCACTCGGTCGCATCTCGCTCGACGTTTATCGCGGCAGCTCGAACATCGTGTACGCCGGCATTGAAGGCCCGGGTGGAGCGGGTGGTGGCGGCGGGGGTGGTGGCGGTGCCGGTCGTGGCGGCGCCGACGCCGGAATCTCCGGCCTCTATCGCACCGACGATGGCGGCGCGTCGTGGCGCAAGGTGAGCAGCGTCAATCCGCGACCGATGTATTTCTCGCAGGTGCGGATCGATCCCAGGACGCCCGATCGCGTCTACATGGGCGGCGTGAAGATGCAGATGACGGTGGACGGCGGCCGCTCGATGGAGGGGACCGCCTCGCTCGCGATTCACGACGACATCCACGCGATCTGGGTCGACCCGAACAACTCCGAGCACATCCTCATCGGCGGCGACGGCGGCATCGGCGTCAGCTACGACATGGCCAAAACCTGGGTGTTCGCCGCGAACCTGCCGGTCGGCCTCTTCTACCACGTCGGCTACGACATGGAGATTCCGTACAACGTGTGCGGCGGCATGCAGGACAACTACGACTGGTGCGGGCCGAGCGCGACGCGACAGACGGCGGGAATCCTGAACAGCGACTGGTTCCAGATCGCGACCGGCGACGGCTTCGTTTCCGTTCCCGACCTGAACAACTCGAAGATCATCTACACGGAAACGCAGGACGGCAACATGCAGCGCCGTGACAAGGTCACCGGCGAGGCGAAGAGCATCCGGCCGAACGCGCTCAACGTGACGCCCGCCCCCGCGACGGGCGAGTCGTATCGCTGGGAGTGGGACACGCCGATGATCATCTCGCCGAATGACAACGGCACGCTTCTCGTGGCTGCGAACAGAGTCTTCAAGTCAACGGACCGCGGCGATTCGTGGACGGTGATCAGTCCGGATCTCACGAGCAACATGAACCGCGACTCCATCACCACGATGGGACTCAAGGGCGCGGACATCACCATCTCGAAGAACGACGGCGTGACCCAGTGGCCCGCGATCGTCTCGCTCGCCGAGTCGCACCGCCAGAGCGGCCTCTACTACGCGGGCACCGACGACGGCAACCTCAGCGTCTCTCGCGATGGTGGAAAGTCGTGGCAGAACATCACGAAGAATCTTCCCGGTTTCCCGGCGGGCGGCTGGGTGAGCAAGGTCGCGCCGTCACGCTACGACGCGGCCACGGTGTACGTCACGGTCGACAACCACCGGCTCAACGACTACGACACGTACATCTGGGCCAGCAACGATTTCGGTGCGTCGTTCCACTCGCTGAAGGCGAACCTGAACGGCGAGTCGGTGAAGACGCTCACCGAAGACCAGCGCAATCCGGACGTATTGTACATCGGCACCGAGACGGGAATCTTCCTCTCGCTCGATCGCGGCAAGAGCTGGCGGCGCTTCCATGCCAACTTGCCGACCGTTCGCGTCGACGAAATCACACTCCACCCGCGCGACAACGCGATGCTCGTCGCGACGCACGGACGCGCCATCTGGATTCTCGATCATCTCGAGCCGATCCAGGAATACACGGCCGCGAAGGCCGCGACCGACGCGAAGCTCTACACGATCCCGGCGGCGCTGCAGTGGAAATCGAAGAACAGCCTGAACTACGAGTTCTGGGGCCATCAGTACTTCCTCGGCGAGAACCCGTCGTTCGACGCACTGATCCAGTATCAGGTCAACAAGCCGCTGAGTGACGCGAAGCTCCGGATCTCGGACGCGTCCGGGAAGAACGTGCGCGATCTCGATCTCGCGGGGAATCGCCTGCAGCCCGGCGTTCAGACAGTCTGCTGGGACATGCGCATGGAGCCGCTCTCGGGTGATTCGGCGGCAGCAGGCGGCGGGCGTACCGGCGGCGGCGGTGGTGGACGTGGCGCCGCCCCGCCGCGGGCGGTCCCCGGTGTTCCGGTACAGCCCAACACCGCGGGCTATCCCCCGATCAATCCCTGCACCGGCGAGCCGCCGGGCGCGGGCAATGGCCCGTTCGGCGGAAACGCCATGGCGGCGAATCTCGCTCCGCACGTCGTGCCGGGCACATACACGGTGGCGCTCGTCTCCGGCGGCAGGACGCTCGACAGCAAGTCGATCAAGGTCATCATGGATCCGGGCATCCCGGCATTCACCGATGCGGCCCACCGCCGCTGGAACGAGGTCATCCTCGACCTGCAGGATGCGCAGCGCCACGGCAACGCGATGGAGCGGAAGCTCTCCGCGCTCAACACGGAAATGACCAGCGTCGCGACGAAGCTGAAGACCGCAACGAACGTTCCCGACGCGGTGAAGAACCAGTTCGCCGACGTCAGCAAGTTGTTCGACAGCGTGCGCGTGAAGTTCGGCGTCGGCGCGCCGGCGGGCGGGCGGGCAGGTGGTGGTGGCGGTGGACGCGGCGGCGCCGATCCATCGAACGCCCTCGCGCGGACCGGAGCGATCAAGAGCTCCATCATGGGCGTTTGGGAGACGCCGGGCGCCGGAGCACTGAAGCAGGTGAGCGAGGCGAAGGCGGCGCTCACGAAGGCAATCGCCGAGGCGAACGCGCTGATGCCGAAGGTCGTGGCGGTTGCGGCGGCGTTGAAGAAATACGAGATCACGCTTACCGTGCCGGCCGCGAAATGAAAGAGAACAGCGAGTAAAGCCGTTAACCACTAACCGTTGGTTGGTTAACGGTTTTACCCGCCGTTGGCAGTGACCGCTTGGTCACTTCTTCGGCCAGACCACTCCCTGATTCATCGCCGCGACACTGTGCAGCCCCTGATACACAAACTTCTGTATCCTCTTCCCCTCGTACGTCTCCGTCGTAAAAATATTCCCCTTCGAGTCCGTCGCGATGCTGTGCACCGCAAACCACTGCCCCGGCTGTCGCCCGCCGTCGCCGAACATCGTGAGGATCTCCAGCGACTGCCGGTCGATGACGTAGACGTGCTCGTTCTTTCCGTCGGCCAGATAGATGTACTTCTGGCCCTTGTCCTTCGAGAACGCGATGTCCCACACCGAGCCGTCGCCGAGCGTCTTCGGCGCGATCCTCTTCTCCTTCACGAACGATCCGTCCTTCTTGAACAGCTGGATCCTATCGTTGGCGCGGTCGCACACATAGAGCAGGCCGTCCGTCGTGGGCTCCGCGCAGTGCACCGGGTTCCGGAACTGCTGCGCGATCGGCGCGTCGGGGTTGTACGGCCCGAGGTTCGAGTCCGACGGCACGTGCCCGTACGCGCCCCAGTACCGCTTCACCTTGCCGTTGTCCATGTCGAGCACGGCCACGCGGTGGTTGCCGTAGCCGTCCGCGATGTACGCCTCGTTCGCCGGAACGTCGAAGGAGATCTTGGCGACGCGGCCGAAATGGTCCGTGGCGTTGCTGTTCACCGCCTGCCCCGGAATCCCGATCTGCATCAGGAAGTGGCCGTCGTGCGTGAACTTCAGGATGTGAGAATCGGTGGGCCCGTTGCCGCCAATCCAGACGTTCCCCTTGTTGTCGATCGCGATACCGTGGTTCGAGCCCGGCCACACGTAGCCGTCGTGCGGCCCGCCCCACGCCGAGACCACATTGCCCTCGGGATCGAACTCGATCACCGGCGGCGCCGCCGTGCAGCACGTCGTGAGCGAGTCGGCGGTATCGGCGCGATGCACGACGAACACGTGGTCGCGCGCGTCCACGCCGACGCCGATCACGTTGCCGAGCACCCAGTGATTCGGGAGCGGCTTCGGCCAGAACGGATCGACTTCGAAAGTCGGCACGGTCACCGCGGCCCGCCGGGTGTGCGCGTCGAGCGCGCGCTCGCCCGCGCCGAGCGCGACGATCGCCGCGACGAGCAACGTGCCGCCCACCAGAGTGCGACGGCGATTCATGGCTTGCCCCCCGACGTCGGCCACAGCACGGCGCGGCCGGCGGCGCTCACCGGCCCGAGCCCTTTGTACGTGAACTTCTGCACGCGCTTGCCCTCGTAGGTTTCGGTCGTGTAGATGTTCCCCTTCGAATCCGTCGCGATGCTGTGCAGCGCGAAGAACTCGCCGGGCACGCGCCCGCCGTCACCGAAGCTCGCGACGAGCGCGAGCGACTGCCGGTCGAAGACGTGCACCTGGTTGTTCATCCCGTCGGCGACGTACAGAAAGCGCTGCGCGGCATCGCGCGAGAACGCGATGTCCCACACCGATCCTTCGCGCAGCGTCTTCGGCATGACCGTCTGCTCCTTCACGAACGAACCGTCCTTCTTGAACAGCTGGATCCGGTCGTTCGCGCGGTCGCACACGTACACGAGCCCGTCGCTGCTCAACTCGGCGCACATCACCGCCGTGCCGAACTGCTGCGAAGCCGGCGCGTCGGGCGAATAGGCCGGCGTGGCTGCATCCAAAGGTGTCTTCCCGTACGCGCCCCAGAATCTCTTGATGGCGCCGGTGTTCATGTCGATCACCGCGATTCTGCGATTGCGTGAGCCGTCCGCGACATACGCTTCGTTCGCGCTCGCGTCGAACGAAATCCGCGTTGCGCCGGCGAAGCTCTCCATGCTCGCGTTGTTCGGCGGCGTTGGCGGTGGTCCGGCGCGGCCGCCGCGCCCTCCGCGACCGCCGCGTCCGGCAGGTGCTCCGCCGCGTCCGCCCGCTCCGCCGCGCGCTGCTCCGCTCACGCCCTGATAGGCCGTGTCGGGCGCGGCCGCTGCCGCAGGGGCCGGAACGGCGGGCGGCGCGACCGCCTTCCCGGCCGCCATCAGGAACTTCCCATCATGCGAGAACTTGAGGAGCTGCGTGTCGTTCGGTCCGCTTCCCGCGATCCACACGTTCCCCTGCTTGTCGATGGCGATGCCGCTCGGCGTTTGCGGCCAGCTGTACCCGCTCCCCGGGCCGCCCCAATGGCCCACGAGCTCGCCCTGCTGGTCGAACTCGAGCACGCTCGGCGCGGGCGAGCAGCACTCGCCCGTCGGTGGTGTGGCGGCCGCGCCGATCTCCGTGCGCGCGTTGAACGCGTCGCCGATGTTCAGCACGAACACATGGTCCTGTGCGTCCACTGCCACGCCGACCGACGACCCTTCGATCCAGTGATTCGGCATCGGCTTCGGCCACAGCATGGCCACCTCGAATCGCGGCGCCAGCGCGGCCGACGGTTTCGATGCCGCCGCGGCCTTCGTCGTCGCCGGTGCCTTCGACGCGCCCTGGGGCGACGCTGAAACGGCCGCGAGCGCGCCGAACGCCGCGCACGCAGCGGCCTGTAACAGGAGCGTGGGCCTCCGCTTCATCGCAAGTCTCCTCTCGGTTCACCACCGGAAATCCGCTTCCAGCGACCTGCAGCGACAGACGCCGGAGCGGCGTATACTTTCGGTCGAATGCAACGCTCCCATTTTACGCCGTGAGTCACTCCTCCGTTAGAGGGCGCGCCGTTGCGCTCGCGGGCGCGTTGGTCCTGGCGCTGCCCTCGGTCCCGTCGGCGCACGAAATCCCCTCCCGTGTCACGATCATCGCCTTCGTGAAGCCGGAGGCGAACCGCCTCCGCCTCGTCGTGCGCGTGCCGCTCGAGGCCATGCGCGACATGCAATACCCGCTCCACGGCGCCGGCTATCTCGACATCGCAGCCGTCGATTCGCTTCTCCCCGACGCCGCCCGGATCTGGATCGCCAATTCGGTTGACGTCTATGAGGGAGATGCGAAGCTCGGAAACGCCACGATCGTCGCCGCCCACGTCGCGCTCCCGTCCGACCGATCGTTCCAGAGCTACGACAGCGCGCTGGCGCACGTGAAGGGTGAAGGGTTGCCGCAGAAAACGGAACTCGCGTGGCAACAAGCGATGATGGATGTGCTCTTCGAGTACGAGATCACGTCGGACCACTCACGCTTCTCCATCAACCCCGCGCTCGCGCGGCTCGGCGTGCGCACCAACACCATCCTGCGGTTCCTTCCGGCCGGCGGCGCCGAACGTGCGTTCGAGTACGTCGGCGATCCGGGGCTGGTGCACCTCGATCCGCGCTGGAGCCAGGCGCTCTGGCGGTTCGTGCAGCTGGGATTCGGGCACATCATGGACGGCATCGACCACCTGCTGTTCATCATTTGCCTCGTGATCCCCTTCCGGCGGATCCGTCCGCTCATCGCGATCGTAACGTCGTTCACCGTCGCGCACTCCATCACCCTGTTCGCGTCCGCGCTGGGCTTCGCGCCGAGCGCGCTCTGGTTTCCGCCGCTCATCGAGGTGCTCATCGCCATCTCGATCGTCTACATGGCGTTCGAGAACATCGTCGGACCCAAGCTCGAGTGCCGCTGGCTCATTGCGTTCGGGTTCGGCCTCGTACACGGCTTCGGCTTCTCGTTCGCCCTTCGCGAGTCGCTGCAGTTCGCCGGAACGCATCTCGTGACGTCGCTCCTCGGATTCAACGTCGGCGTGGAACTCGGCCAGCTGTGCTGCCTCGCGCTGGCGATCCCTCTGCTCAATGTTCTCTTCAAGTACGTGGTGGCGGAACGCATGGGAACCATCCTCCTCTCTGCGCTCGTGGCACATACCGCCTGGCACTGGATGCTCGATCGCGCGGTCGTGCTCCGGCAATACCGGTTTCAGTGGCCGGCATTCGATCTCCTGCTGCTCCAGGGCGCCATGCGCGCGCTGATGCTTATCCTCGTCCTCACCGGCGCGCTCTGGCTGATGTTCGGACTGTACCGGCAGCTCAATACTCCGCGCGGAGCGGAGCAATGAGGATCACGGGATGGACGATCGCACTCACGGCGTGCATAATGGGCACGTTCGCCGGAGTCGCGCCGGCCCAGCAATCGCCGACGGCCACGACGCCGGCCGCGAACGCGACGGTCCAACCCGACTCGCTTCGCTCGACGCAGGCCGGCGTGTACACCGAGGCGCAGGCGAAGCGTGGGGCACAGACGTATGCTGGCTTCTGCCTCAGCTGTCACACGCCAACGTCGCACATCGGGACGTTGTTCAACCAGAACTGGCTTTCGCATCCGTTGTCGGACCTGTACCTGTACGTGAGCCAGCAGATGCCGCAGGACAACCCTGGCAGCCTCGACCCGAACGATGCAGCCGATGTCGTCGCATACATGCTCAAGATTTACTCGATGCCGGCAGGCACCCAGGAACTTGCTCCCGACACCGTGGCATTGAAGAAGATCCTCATCGACACACGTCCCAAGGGGCCCACACCATGACGCGTAGCCAGCAGCGCTTCACCCGGCAGACCCTCCGAACGGCCGTCCTCGCGTCCGCGGTGGCTGCCGCCGTCTTCCTCGTTCACGCGACATCGTCGAGTGCACGCCAGGGCAAGCCGGTCGTGCGGGGCAATGTCGCCGGAGAGTGGCGCGTCTGGGGCGCCGACGCGTGGAGCTCCCGCTACTCGCCGCTCGACCAGATCAACGCCTCGAACTTCAATTCGCTGCAGGTGGCGTGGACGTGGGACGCCGCGAAGGACGGAAGCGACGAGTACTATCGCACCACTCCGCTGTATGCGAACGGTCGCATCCTCACCGTGGCCACGACGCACCGGTACGCGTACGCGATCGATCCCGCAAATGGGACGACGCTCTGGACGTACAAGCTGAACGAGGGCATTCGATACCAGAAGGCGCCGCGCCAGTTCGCCGGCCGCGGTCTCGCCTACTGGACCGACGGCAACGCCGAGCGCGCGATCGTCATCACGCCGGGATATCATCTCGTCTCGCTCGATGCCAAGACGGGCATTGCCGACCCGAAGTTCGGAAAGGACGGCGTCGTGGATCTCGACGAAGGGCTCGGCTACCCGATCGTGCCTTTCGCCGTGGACGACTCGAACTCGCTCGAGATCAGCGAGGCGTATCCGGCGCGCAAGGCCAAGCCCGGCGAGACCTGGGATCCCGTCAAGAAAATCGGCGCCGACGGCACGGTGGGAATCGATCCGGCCGCAGGCCAGCTCGCCAACAGCTCGCCCGCGATCATCGTCGGCAACACGATCGTCCTCGGCAACTCGGCCATTCACGGTTACTACCTGCTGCACAACCACAACATTTCCGGAACCATTCGCGGATTCGATGTTCATACCGGAAAGCAGCTGTGGAAATTCAACCTCCTTCCGCTGCCGGGCGAGTACGGAGCCGAGACGTGGAAGAACGGTTCCAACCTCGGCGATCCGGGCACCGGAAAGGTTGATCCGTGGGCGACCTACAGCGCCGATCCGGTGCTTGGCCTCGTGTACATTCCCGTCGGCGAAGGCATCGTCGACGAGTACGGCGGCCACCGGCCCGGCAACAACCTGTTCGCTACCAGCATCGTCGCGATCGACGTGAAGACCGGCAAGCGGAAATGGCACTTTCAAATGGTGCACCACGACATCTGGGACTACGACATCCCGATGGCACCGAACCTTCTCGACGTCACGATCGACGGACGCCCACGCAAGATCATCGCCGCGACGACGAAGATTGGGTGGGCGTATGTGCTCGATCGCGTGACGGGTGAGCCCATCTGGCCGATCGTCGAGACGCCGGTCGGGCAGAGTGAAGTTCCCGGCGAAGTCTTGTCGCCCACGCAGCCGATTCCGACCAGGCCTGCGCCGTACGCGCAGATGGGACTGCTGGAGTCCGACCTTATAGACTACACGCCGGCCATCAAGGATTCGGCGCTGAAGCTCGCGAAGAAGTGCCGGATGGGACCCTACTTCATTCCTGGTTCACCGGCCGACGGCAAGGGCAAGAACGGCCCGACACAGTACACTTGTTCGTGGTACGCGCCGGGGGCGGCCGGCGGCGTGAATATCGACGGCGGCACGGCGGCCGACCCCGAGACGGGAATGATCTACGTGGGCGCGCAGACCGGCATGACCACGATCAGCGTTGCGCACGACCCGTGTTCGGAAATCCCGTACACCTCGCCGCACAATAGCTGCGGCAAGCTCGGTGCGCTGCCTCCGCCCCCGAGCTATCAACCGCCGCAGGAAGGCCCCAGCAGTACCGGTGCCTACAGCCGTCCGCAGGTACCGAACACGATCGGTGGTGTTTCGATTTTCAAGGTGAAGGAATACGGCGGGATCACCGCGTACGATCTCAACACGGGTGACAAGAAGTGGTGGCAGCCTAACGGAGGCATCTGGCGCGATCCGGCCCCGACGAACGACCCGCTGTTCGCCGGAGTGACGCTGCCGAAGATTCCGAACCAGACGAGCCAGCCGCAGTTGATGGTGACCAGAACGCTGCTCATCAACGGCACCGGGCGCGGCGGCGGCGGCGGTGGCCGCGGCGCACGCGCTGGCGGAGGCGGCCGTGCCGCTGGGCCGCCACCCCAGCTCTACGCGTTCGACAAGGCGACCGGGAAGCCGGTCGGCGCGGTGACGATACCGAGCCCGACGAGCGCCGTGCCGATGACCTTCCTGCACCAGGGCAAGCAGTACATCGTGTTCGCCACCGGCGCGGGGGATCAGACGAAGCTGGTTGCGCTGACGCTGCCGAACAAATAGACAGCAGCCGGAAGCACGGAAGCCGGAAGCCGGATGAGCATCTCCGACTTCCGGCTTCTGCCTTTCGCCCCGCGCTTCCGGCTTCCGCGCTTCCGGCTTCCGGCTATCTCCCCCCGTTCCCCGACCCACCGGAAGCCGCGCCCATCACGTCCTTGAACGCCGCGTTGAAGCGCTGCATCTCGTCGGGATTGCCGATCGACACGCGCAGGTGTTCGAGCATCGGCGGGAACGGGCGTCCCACGAGGACACCCTTTTTCTGGAACGCGGCGATCACCGGTTGCACGGGCCGCTTCAGGTGCACCATGAAGAAGTTCGTGTCCGACGGTATCGACTCGTAGCCGAGGGTCTTGAGGTACGCGATCGTCTGCTGGCGCAGTTCGATCGTCACCTTTTTTACCTTGGCCTGGCTCTCGGTGTCCTGCAGCGCCGCCACGCCGCCCCATTTCACGACCGCGTTGATGCTCCCCATGCTGTACGGGCGCATCTTCTGGATGAGTTCCCTCGGCGCGACCGCGTAGCCGAGCCGCATACCCGCGAGTGCCGCGATCTTGGAGAAGGTCCTCGTGACGATCACCGGGCGACCCTCGAGGACGTACGGCACCGACGTGGCATAATCGCTGTTGTCCACGAAATGATGGTACGCCTCGTCGATCAGCACGGGCACGTCTTCCGGAATGCCGTCGAGCAACTGCTTCACTTCCGACTTCGTGACGATGCGCCCCGTCGGGTTGTTCGGGTTGCAGAGATAGATGAATCCGACGTCGCGGTAGTGTTTCTTCGTCACTCTGATGAGCGCGGGGATGTCCTGTCGGTAGTCGGCGAGCAGCGGCACGGTGATCGCGTCGCCCCTCACGCTCGTCGCATGCTGGTAGACCTGCGAGTATGAGGGCTCCACGCCGACGACCTTCTTTCCATTTTCACAGAAGGTCGTCCCCGCCACGTCGAGGATCTCGCCGGAGCCCGCGCCGAGCAGGATGTTCTCCGTCTTCACCCCGTGGAGCTTCGCGATCTCCTCCGTGATGCCGCCGTCCGGATAGCCGTAGCGGTTGGCGTACTTGAATGCCTTCGTCATGGCTTTCATCACGGAATCCGGCGGTCCATATGGATTCTCGTTGAACGAGAGCTTCGCGTAGGAGTCGTACTCGTCGAGCGAGGGGCGCACGCGCGCCGCGCCGCCCTGTGGCTGCTGCGACTGCTGCGCCCAAAGATCGATGGAAGGCTTGAAGCTCAGCACCCCAACCGCGGTCGCCACCCCACCCACGAACCTGCGGCGTGAAACTGTAGTCTTCTCGTCCACGATCGCCTCCCGGTGGAAGTCGCCCATCATCTGTCGTCCGTCGTCCCAGCCGCCGTCTGCCGTCCGCCGTCTGCCGTCTGCTAACTCCAGCTTAGATCCTGCTTCGAAAGCGGCATCGAGCGAATTCGCTTCCCCGTGACCGCAAAGATCGCATTGCACAGCGCGGGAATCACCGGCGGCAGCGCGGGCTCGCCGAGTCCGGTCGGCGGGTTGTCCGTTTTGAGGAAAGACACCTCGACCGGGCACGACTGCCTCATGCGCAGCAACGGGAAGGTCTGGAGGTTCGTATTGACCGTGCGTCCCTTGTCGATCGTGATCTCCTGTCCGAGCGCCTGGGCGATGCCGTCGAGCGCCGCGCCCTGACTCTGGTTCTCGGCATGGATCGGATTGATGATTTGGCTGCCGATGTCGCCCACGACCCAGACCTTGTCGACCTTCAGCACGCCGGCCTTCGAGACCGTCGCCTGCACGACCTCGGCGAAATAGCCCATGTGGCTGAAATGGAACGCGACGCCCATTCCCGTCCCCTTGGGAAGCGTGGCCTTGCCCCATCCGGACTTCTCGGCGACCATCGCGACCACGCCGCGCGCACGCGCCGCGTCAAACCGCGGTCCGCCGCCACCGCCACGTCCGCCACCGCCGGGAGCGGCTCCTGGCGGCGGGGCCGCCGGAGCCGGTACAGGCTGTGCGTTCGCGAGCAGGTCGAGCCGGAACTGAACCGGATCCTTTCCCGCGGCGTGCGCGAGCTCGTCGATGAACGACTGGGTCGCGAACGCGATCCCGTTGCTTCCCGGCGCTCGCATCGCGCCGGTTGGAACGCCGGACGACATCACCGACGCATCGAGCGCGAGATTCGGGACGAATCCCGCGGGAAACTCGGCGCCGTTGAGCGAAGCGCTCGCAGCGAAGCTGTTTCCCTCGCCGAAACTCACGAAGTGATCGCGCCACGCGACGAGCTTGCCCGCCGCGTCCACGCCGCCGCTGAAGTAGTGCCATCCGGCCGGACGATAGAAGTCGTGCTGGATGTCGTCCTCGCGCGTCCACAGCACCTTGACCGGCACCGGCACCTGCTTCGCGATGTATGCCGCCTCGACCATGTAGTCGTTGCTGAGGCGCCGGCCGAATCCGCCGCCGCTGCGCGAAATGTGCAGCGTGATGTCCGATTCCTTCATGCCGAGGGAGGCCGCGACCAGATGGCTTCCGCTCTGCGGCTGCTGCGTCGGAGACCAGATCTCGAGCTTGCCGTCCTTGAAGTGCGCCGTGGTATTCTGCGGCTCGAGCGGCGCATGCGAGAGGAACGGATAGAAGTACGCGCCCTCGGCCGTCTTCGCGGCGGATTTCATCGCGGAGTCGAAGTCACCGTCCTTTCGAAGCGACCGCTGGGCGGGCTGCTTGGAGAGTTCGAGCGACTTCGCCGCGAAGCCGGCGCTGCTCTGTGCGGCGGTCGGCCCTTCGTCCCACGTGACGTTCAGCTTCTTGCGCGCGGTCTGCACCTGCCACCAGCTGTCGCCCACGATCGCGACGCCGCTCACGAGCGCGTTCAACTGCAGCGGCGTAAGACCGTCCACGACGAACGCGTGTTTGATGCCGGGCATGAGCTTGATCTCATCGACGTTCGCGCTCACCACCTTGCCGCCGAACACCGGGCATTTATGGAAGCACGCGTAGAGCATGCCCGGCAGCACCGTGTCGATTCCGTACAGCGGCTTGCCGGTGACGACGAGATGGTTGTCTACGCCGTGCTGGCTCGTGCCGATGATCCTGAAATCCTTCGGATCCTTCAGCTTCACCGTCGCAAGGTCCGGCGCGGGTACCGTCGCGGCCGCGTCGATGAGCTGCTGGTACTTGAGCTTCTTGCCGCTCGAGTGCGAGACGACACCAGACGAGGTGGAGCACTCCGATTCTGGAACGGCCCACGTCTTCGCCGCGGCCGTCACGAGCATCGCCCGTGCGGCCGCGCCGACGCGGCGCATCGGCAGCCAGCTCAAAGGAGTCGCCGTGCTGCCGCCCGCACCCTGATTCTGGTAGACCAGCATGTCGAACATCCCCTGCTCCACGCGCACGTTCTTCCATTCGACGTCGAGTTCGTCCGCGATGATCATCGGGAGCATGTTCTTCACGCCCTGGCCGATTTCCGGGTTCTTCGCGACGATCGACACCATGCCGTCGGGAAAAATCTTTATGAACGCGTTGGGCGCGAACTCGCCCTCCGGTTCCGCCGCCCACGCCGTCGCGGCGTCGAGCGTGTCGATGTAGGCCGCGAACATGATGCCGCCGCCGATGATCGAACTCACCTTGAAGAAGTTGCGGCGGTCCAGTCTCGATGAAGTGGTCACTTGGCGTTCTCCTTCATCTCGGCGGCCCGGTGAATGGCCGCGCGAATGCGCAGATAGGTGGTGCAACGGCAGATGTTGCCGTTCATCGCGGTATCGATTTCCGCGTCGGTCGGCTTCGGCGTCTTCGCGAGCAGCGCGGAGGCCGACATCAGCTGGCCCGCCTGGCAGTAGCCGCATTGCGGAACGTCGAGCTCCTCCCAGGCACGCTGCAGCGGATGCGTGCCGTCGGCGGAGAGGCCCTCGATCGTCGTGATGTCCGCTCCGGCGAGCGTCGACACGCGCCGTTGGCACGATCGGATCGGTGCGCCGTTGATGTGCACGGTGCACGAGCCGCACTGGCCGATGCCGCACCCGAATTTCGTGCCCTTGAGATCGAGGTGATCGCGCAGCACCCAGAGGAGCGGTGTGTCGTCGGCGACGTCGACGGTGTGGGATTTGCCGTTGACCTTGAACGTGACTGTCATGGCTTCCTCAGGGTTTTCTTTCGTAGCGCTTGAGTGCCTTCGGGCCGACCTCGGCGCCGTAGATGATTCCCCTTGAGTCTACCGCGACTCCCTCTGCGGCGCTGGTCTGTCCGGGGCCTGCGCTCTCGTTTGGATCAGGGATGAAGGCGACGACCGATCCATCCTTGGCGCTGCCGATCCGAATTCCCCGTTTCCACGCGCCGTGCGCCGGGTTCACCGAGCCGGATTCCGAGTCGGCAACATAGATCCTGTCATCCTTGTCGATGACGATTCCGCTCGGCCGGCTGAACTGGTACCAGGTGTCGAGCAGCTTCCCGTTCTGGTCGAAGATCTTGATGCGATTGTAGCCGCGGTCGCCGACGAACAGGCGGCCCTTCGAGTCCATGGCGAGCGCGTGGGGCTGGTTGAAGGAGTATGGATCGTCCTTTTTCGTCGTGTCCACGACGGTTCCCCAAAACGCGAGCAGCTTGCCGGTCTTGTCGAACTTGAGCACGCGCGCCGTCGAACTTCCCTGCCCCGACGAGTGTCCCTCGGCGACGAAGATGTCGCCGTTGGGAGCGAGGAGGAGATTGTTCGGCTGGAAGAAGAACTCGGGATCGCGTCCGCCGCCGGGTTTGCCGAGCGTAAGGAGGAGCTTGCCGTCGGGGCTGAACTTGAAGACTTGGTGTCCCTTGGTCGGGTCTGCCGCGGGCGGCGCCGGCGCCGCTCCTGCGGCACCGCCCCGACCACGCCCGCCGCCGATCGTGCAGGCGCAGTCGACCACCCAGATGTTGTCGTCCTTGTCGACGACGATGCCGTGCGGCGAGAGGATCATCCCCGCGCCGAACGACTTCACCAGTTTTCCCGTCGCGTCGAACTTGAGAACCGGGTCGAGCGTCGAGCTGACACAGTTGTTCGCGCCGCACCGCTCGGCGACCCAGACGCTCTGACCATCACGGTCGATCGCGACAGCGCTCGTAGACCCCCACGCGCGCCCCTCCGGCATCTTCGCCCACCCGTCGACCGTCCGGTACGGATTCGGCAGGTCGTTGGTGGGCTTCATGTCCGGCTGAGCGAGCGCCGGCGACGACGCCGCAAGAACCAGGATCACCAGCTTGGAGGCGCGCAAAGGGAATTCCCTGAATGGATGATCAGTTAACATGCGGCCCCGGAGGGAGGCCGGCGAGGAGTGAACGCACTCGCCGGGCGGTCCCGTGTCGTCAAATCGCGGTTATCGCGGCCAGAGCCAGCCGAAGGTGCCCGCCATGAGGAACGCGTAGAGCAACCCGTCGATGGTCGACTTGATCGTGGTCGTCAGGGAGCGCTGATACCAGATGTTCATCTGCCAGATCGCGGCGGAGTACCCGAGGAATGCCGTGACGCCGACGAAGCGAAACACGTGGAGATAGTCGGTTCCCACCGGCAGTGCGCGTCCCGCGACGTACGCGGCGAAGACGCCGATGCCCAGTGAGTAGGCGAACCACATCCCGAGGCTCCTGCCCATGCCCGTCATGCCGGGTGTCATCACCGTCATCACGACTCTCGGACCCTTGTTCACCTTTTCCTTGAACTCCGGGGACCGCATGTCCTGCATGTCGTTCGGCCGGGGCAACATGTAGTCGCCCGGAGGAATCGCGAAAGGCCGCAGCGCGTCCATTATGGCGTCCTGGCTCGCCAGCTTCGCGTAGTCGCTCTTATGCCAGGGCGTCATCATGTGAATCACGGAACTCACGATGAACACGATCACCGCCGACAGCACGATCGGTTGCCATAGCGCATGCATGCCTGTCATGACGACCTCGCGGAAGAACTGTGAGAACGCGGGATATCTGGCGCGCGAACGGCGGGACAACGTTTGTCTCAGTCGTCTGCGCCGTCAAGGCTGAACTTCCCGCCCGGCGATTCCGTTTCATCGGCGAGCGGTTGCAATGCGAGCCGGAGCGCGGCAGTAGGTGGCTTGCTCCTTCATAGGACACCCCGAACGGTATGGGACCAACGGCGGGTAATTGGTCGTTGGTAATTGGTTCTTGGTCCTTGGCCGTGGCCGTGGCCGTGGCCAAATACCAACGACCAACGACCAACGACCAACGACCGTTTACTCGTCGTGGGCGAAAACGACCGCTACCTTAATAAGCCCCCCCTACAAGCTGGAGTCTTGCATGCGCAACATCCGCGTCTCCCTGCTCTCTCTCGCTCTCCTCGCGCCGGTCTGCGCGCGTGCGCAGGCCGACAAACTCAACAAGTACGGCAACCCGGCCAGGATCACCCCCGCCCCGACCACCGCGGCGATCACCGCGCACGACCTTCAGATTCGTCTCTACCAGTTTTCCGACGACTCCATGCAGGGCCGCCAGGTCGGCCGCGTCGGGAATATGAAGGGCACCGCCTACATCGCGTCCGAAGTGAAGCGGCTCGGACTACAGCCAGCGGGTGACAACGGCACCTACTTCCAGGTGCTGCCTTACCACCTGCACTCGTTCACGAATCATTCGCGCCTCACGGTGAACGGCAATCCGCTCACGTGGCAGCAAGACTGGGTCGCCGCGGCCGGCGCGCGCGCACCGCGCCCGATCAGCACGGCGGACGTGATCTTCGGCGGCACGACCGGCGACACGACGACGCAGATTTCTGCGGCCCAGGCGAACGGAAAGTTCGTCGTACTCCTCCCCGCGCCGCCTCAGGCAGCCCCGGCGGGCGGACGCGGTGGTGGCGGACGCGGTGGCTTCGGCGGCCCGAGCAGGTTCGCCGGCGCCGCGGCGGTCGCGACCGTCGACCTCGACGCGCTCACGCCGGCGCAGCGCGCCGCGATCAACGTCCCGACGGTCGCAACGCAGAGCGTCGCGGGCGGACGCGGCGGCGGCCGCGCGGGCGGCCGCGGTGGCGCGGCGCCCGCTCCGGTCGATTCGCTCACGATCCTGCACCAGCAGATCGACGCGCTCGCGCCGGCGGCGACCATTCGCCTCACGCGCGCGGCGGCTGCCCAGCTGTTCGGCCGTTCGTCCATCGACGGCCTCACGCCCGGTATCACGGGCGGCTCGGTCAACGCCTCGCTCGACTTCATCGAGATCCCGTCGGAATGGGCGCGCAACGTCGTCGCCGTAATTCCCGGCAGCGATCCCGTGCTCAAGCACGAGTACGTCGCGATCGGCGCGCACAACGATCACATCGGCATGAGCACGCCGGTCGATCACGATTCGCTCAAGGCGTTCAACGACGCGCGCAACAAGAGGCTGATCGCGAACAACATGCTCCAACTCACACCGGAACAGCTCGCGACGATCCACGTGAACATGGACAGCATTCGAAAGCTCTTCCCGAAGGCGCGCCTCGACTCCATCAGCAACGGCGCCGACGATGACGGCTCGGGTTCGATGGGCGTGCTCGAGATCGCCGAGGCGATCCAGGCGATGAAGGTGAAGCCGAAACGCTCGATCCTGTTCGTGTGGCACACGGGTGAAGAGGCCGGCCTCGTCGGCTCCAACTTCTACACGCACAATCCGACGCTGCCGATCGACTCGATCGTCACGCAGATCAACATCGACATGATCGGCCGCGGCCGCGCGGAAGACCTGCCGGGCGGCGGGCCCGACTACCTCGGCGTCGTCGGATCGTACTTCGACTCGAAGGACCTCGGCGAGACCGTCGCGAGTGTCAACAAGAAGCGCGCGAAGCCGCTCGACCTCGACTACCGCTACGACACGACGCTGACGTGGTCCGGCTACAACAACATCTACGGCCGCAGCGACCACTACAACTACGCGCTGCAGGGCGTGCCGATCGCGTTCTTCTTCACCGGCCTGCACGGCGACTACCACCAGCGCACCGACGAGGCGGAATACATCGACTATCCGCACTACGCGAAGATCACGAACTACCTCCGCGACGTCACCGTGCAGGTCGCCGACGGACCGCGTCCGCGGATGAACGGCACGCATCCGGCGAAGCCGCCGAAGCCGGTCGTCCCATGACTTGGGGAATAGCCATGGCCCGCAGGCCGGCAGTGCTGGCCCTGATGTGCATTTCGTCGCCGCTTGCCGCGCAGTCGTTCGAGGGCACGGTGACGATGAACATGGTGAGCGACGACGGCAGCGCGCACGCCATCAGCTTCATGATCAAGGGCGGCAAGATGCGGTTCGACGTGGGCGGAGGGCAAATGAGCGTGGTCCTGGACCCGGTCGCGCAGCGCATGATGGTGATCATGAACGCGCAGAAGATGTACATGGAGCGCGATTTCGGGAGCGCCGTCGCGGCGGTGCAACAGCAGGTCGGCGAGAAGCACCCGTCCATCGTGCGAACCGGCAAGAGGGAGACCATCGCCGGCTACAAGTGCGAGCACGTCACCGTCACCGATGACGACGGCGCATCGGTGGACAGTTGCATTTCGTCGGAGCTCGGCGGATTTCGCATGCCGGCAGCCAGCAACCCGATGTCGCCGCAGAAGGAAGCCGGCTGGCTGGCGCAGCTCGGATCGACGAGTTTCCCGCTGAAGGTGACGAAAGGCGGGAAGACGATCATGGAGGTGACGGCGATCGAGAAGAGATCACTTGATGCCGCGCTGTTCACGGCACCGGAGGGATTCCAGAGTTTTGCGATGCCGAAACGGCCGCGGCAGAACTGACGGCCAAGAGCGAGTAAGCAGAACTAACGGCCAACAGCGAGTAATCGGTCGTCGGTCATTGGTTCTTGGTTCTTGGCGCGGGCCAAAGACCAACGACCAATGGCCAACGACCGATTACTCGCTTAATGCTGTTGCTTGGCGCCCGCTGAACAAACCGGCGACGTGAGCATCGGCCCCGCCCCCTTTATCGCCTGCAGCCCGTTCTTCGCCAGCACGCCGTTGAACGCCGCGAGATCGACGGCGTTGATGTTCTTCCAGTTCGTCACGGCGGTCCTGAGGTCGGCACACACCCACGACCACGCCTTCAGCATCGGCTCCGTGGGAGCCTGGTCGCCGAAATCGAGGCCGTCGAGCTGCCGGTTCATCACGCCGTTGACCGTGGCGAAGTTCGGGACCGGAGGCGGTCCGCTCGGCGCGCCACCACGGCCTCCGCCGCCTCCACGCCCGCCACCACCGGTGCCGCCCGCGCTCGCGAGCTTCGCCGTGAACGCGGTGATCGCGCCGGCCACCTCCGACGGTGGATTGGTAGTGGTCAGCGCGCCGACGGCTGACCGCATCACGGTGACCTGCGTGTATCCGTCCCACGCTTCATTCGAGCCGGCAAACAATTTCATCAGCAGGTCGTGCTGCGCCGTCAGATCTGCGGCCGTCGCCGGCGAGCGCGGATCGTTCTTGACCGTCACCGTCTGCGTGTAGCTTTTGCCGTCGACGGTGAGCTTGAGCGTGTACACGCCCGGAAGCGCCAGCGGCCCCTCCGGTGTCCACGGCGTTGCGTTCGGCACCGCGCCCATCACGCTCGAGTAGCTGTGCGTGAAAGTCGGCGGATGATCGTACCTCAAGTCCCAGTTCATCCGGTTCATGCCCGCGGCGGTCGGCATCGGCCTCACGACTTCCTTCCAGAACTCGGGGATCGCCTGGAGTGAATCCGAGATCGGCGCGACCGGTGCGCTCGACATGTGCCGCACGGCCTTCCCGCTGGCGTCGGAAACCTCGAGCGTGATTTCTCCCGAGGGCCTCGAGCCGAGCCAGTAGTAGAGCACCGCGCCGAGCGGCGGGTTCTCCGCGTGCGGAACTTCCGGCGGGAACGGCGTGTCGCCGTTGATGTTGCGCCTGACGCGAATCGCGTCGCCCGGCTTGAAGAAGTGCACCTTCTCCGAGGCGACCGCAGGCGTCATCTGCCGAAGCGGCGAGATGTCGTCGAGAATCCAGAAGCTGCGACCGTACGTACCCACCACGAGATCGTTGTCCTTGATCGCGATGTCGCGGTACGACGTGTTCGGCAGGTTGAGCATGAGCGACTGCCACTCGTCGCCATCGTTGAACGAGACGTACATCGAGCTCTCGGTGCCGGCGAAGAGCAGCCCGGCCTTCTTCGTGTCCGCCCGGATCACGCGCGCGAAACTGCCGCCCGGCTGGTCGGTCGCGAAGCCGTTCACGATCTTCGTCCACGTCTTGCCGTAGTCCTTCGTGCGAAAGACATACGGCGCGTAGTCACCGACCCCGTGATAGTCGATCGCGACGTACGCCTCACCCGCGTCGTGATGCGACGCGTCGATCGTCGAGATGTCGGCTCGCGTCGGATTCGGCAGGTCCGGGATCGTGACATCGGTCCAGGTCGCGCCGTGATCCTTCGTCACCTTGATGAGGCCGTTGTTGGTGCCGGCCCAGATCACGCCCGGTGCGACACTCGACGTCGAGAACGACTCGATCGACCCCGGTGCGGGCGCAGCCGGAGTTCCCGCACCGGCTCCCCGTCCCGCAGGCGCGGCACTTCTCGGCGGCGGTGTCACGCCTTTGGGATAACCGAGGTCTGGACTGATCTTCTTCCAGTGCGCGCCGCCGTCGGTGGTCGACATGAGATACTGGAATCCGAGCAGCAGCTCGCGCGGATTCGTCGCCGACCAGGCCATCGGCTGGTTGCCGACTTTCCTCAAGGCGAGACTCGTGTCCATGTTCGGGCTGATGTTGATCCACTGCCCGCTCGGATACGTGATCTTCACCACTCCCGCGGCCGGCCCGCCCGAATAGATGATCTTCGGGTTGAGCGGATCGGCGACGATGTAACCGAACTCGTATCCCGGCGTCGGAAGCCAATCGAGCCAGTTGACCGTGCCGAGATCGCCGCGGCTCCGCGTTGCGATGGCTCCCGCGTCCTGCTGCGTCGCGTACACCCAGTACGGGAACGAGTTGTCGGTCGAGATGTGATAGACCTGCTCGGTGGCCTGGTTGTACCACGAACTCCACGTGGTTCCGCCGTCGAGTGAGATCGTGGCGCCCTGGTCGACGCCAAGCAGCATCCGCTGGCCGTTGGTCGGGTCGATCCACATCTGCTGCGGATCGTCCCCGCCGGGCGCACCCTTGAATCCGGTGAACGTGTTTCCGCCGTCGAGCGAGCGGAAACTCGACGTGTTGATCGTGTAAACGATGTCGGGGTTAGACGGATCGATGTACACGCCGCAGTTGTAGCCGCCCTGCCCGTTGGCGATGCGGCGGTCGTTCGCCGCCATCTGCCGCCACGTGTCGCCGCCATTGTCGGAGCGATAGAGGCCGAAGCTTCCAATCATGTACATGCGCTGGCTGTTCGTGTTGATCGCCACCGCGATAGACGTGCGGCCGGTCAACGCTGGAAGGCCGTTGCCGGTGATCTCCTTCCACGTGATCCCTTCGTCGAGCGACTTGAACAGCTTCGTGCGCGACGGCGCCGCCGCGGCGCCTCCCGCTCCGCCGCCACCACCACCGCGGCCGGCGAGCGGGTCGCTGTAGTGCTGTACCGTCGTCGCGAGCATCACCTTCGGATTGTCGAATGCCCAAGCGATCTCCTGCGCGCCGGCCTGGTTGTCGACGTACAGCGTCTTCGTCCAATTCTTGCCGCCGTCCGTGCTGCGGAAAACGCCGCGCATGTCCATGAGCTTGTGGACATTGCCCTGGGCCGCGATCAGCACCAGGTTCGGATCCTTCGGATCGACGAGAATCGACGGGATCTGCTTCGTTTCGTCGAGCCCCAGGTGCTGCCACGTCTTGCCGGCGTCGACGGACTTGTACATCCCGTTCCCTTCATTGATGCCGCCGCCGGTGATGAGATCACCCATGCCGACGTAAATGACGTTGGGATCGGACGGCGCGACCTGCACCGATCCGACCGACGACGCTTCCTTCACCGAATCGAAGATCGGATACCACGTCGTGCCGGCGCTCGTGGTCTTCCACACGCCGCCAAGCGGAAGCCCGATATAGAACGTGCCGGGCTTGCCGATCACTCCGCTGACGGCCGAGACGCGTCCGCCGCGGAACGGGCCGATCATGCGCCACTGCAGGCCCGAGATGAGGTTCGGCTCAATCGGCGCGGCCGCGCCGAGGGCGAGCAGGCCGGCGAGCAGGGCGGAGCCGGTCAGCCAGCGCGCGGGACGAATTGAAGTGCGTATCATCGAAGACCTCACGTAAGCGTTGGATCGCATCAAGTGAATTGATGGCTGGGCAACGTGAAAAGCGAGTAGAAAGTCATTGGTCATTGGCGATCGCGACAAGCCGCGTGTCGGCGCTCGTGATCCGGCCGAGAACCAACGACCAACGACCAATGACCTTCTACTCGCTTTTGCCGTTCCGCACTTGATGCCGACATGCATCTGGTGGTCAATTAGTCCCCTTCTCCCGACTGTCCGCCCGCCTCAGAGGAAAATCCATGCCGACCCCCGAAGAACTTCTCGACCAGACAGAGACAGACCTGGTCAACTCCGACTACGATGAGGAGTTGGCGGGCATGGATCGCCGGCACTTCATGTTCCTCTCGCTCGTCGCCGCCGCCGCGACGGCGTTCGGCGCAGATCGCGCACGCGCGCAGGGCACGAGCGCCGGTGCGGCGGGCGCTGCCGGCGGTGGCCGCGGGCAGCAGCCGCAAGCTCCGCCGGTTCCTCTCGGGAACGGCGAAGCGCCTGCCCTGCAGTTCCAGCCCTACCCCGGCGGCACCGGCGCGCTCATGGAAAAGCTCGCGAAGGAGCGCGGCCGCGCGGCGTTCGATCGCGCGGTCTTCACGGTCGAGAAGTGGACCGGATCCGTCCCCACGAATCCGGACGACATCGCGTTCCTCCCCGCGCACCGCCTCTCCGCGCTCATCAAGGCGAAGAAGATCACGTCGCTGCAGCTCACCGAGATCTATCTCACTCGCCTCAAGCGGCTGAACCCCACGTTGCTCTGCGCGGTGACGATCATGGAAGATTCGGCGCGCGCCGAGGCCATCACGGCCGACGCCGAGATCAAGGCCGGCAAGTATCGCGGGCCGCTGCACGGACTGCCGTACGGAGTGAAAGACCTGTTCTCGACGAAGGGCGTTCCCACGACTTGGGGCGCGAAGGATTTCGAGCATCGCATCATCGATGAAGACGCCGAGGTGGTGGTGCGTCTTCGTGAGGCCGGCGCGGTGCTCATCGCGAAGCTCGCCACCGGACTCTTCGCGCAGAACGACCAGTGGTTCCGCGGCCGCACGAACAATCCGTGGAACCTGGCACTCGGCTCCAGCGGCTCCTCGGCGGGCCCGTCGTCGGCGACCGCCGCCGGTTGCGTCGCGTTCGGCATCGGAACGGAAACGTCGGGATCCATCGTTTCGCCGGCCACGCGCTGCGGGGTCAGCGCGCTGCGTCCGACCTTTGGCCGGGTCAGCCGCTCGGGCGGCATGGTGCTCGGGTGGTCGATGGATCGCGTCGGGCCCATCACGCGGACCGTTGAGGACGCGGCGATGGTCTTCAACGCGATCCACGGTGTGGACGAGAAGGATCCGTCCACCGTCATGACGCCGTTTCAATTCGATCGCAAGATCAAGCTCGCCGCGCTGCGGATCGGCGTCGATCCGAATGCGCCGAAGGAATTCGTCGACAAGCTCAAGGAACTCGGCATGCAGCCGAAGGAAGTCGGCCCGCGCCCGACGGTCGGTGGAGCGGGCGGCGGCGGACTGAACGTCGAAGACGCGGCGGCATTCGACGACTACGTCCAGATCAAGGCGAAAGAGATCGGGCTCGACCTCAACTCGCTCCCCGAGCCGGCCGCCGGTCGCGGCGGCGGCGCCGGCGCTGGCGGTGGCCGGGGAGCCGGCGCGGCGGGCAACGCTCCGGCGGCGCCCGGTGCGCCGGCCGTGCCGGCGAACCCGATGGCGCCCGCAGACTGGAATCCGCGTTTCGTGAACGGCCGCACGGTTCGCGCGTTCGAGTTCGTGCAGGGCCAGCGTCGACGCTACATGCTCATCAGCAAGTGGGCGGAGTACATGAAGGATCTCGACATGTTCATCGGCGCTCCGACCGCCGACATCGGCGCGAACTCGCAGACCGGCCATCCGTGCGTCGTTGTGCAGTACAAGTTCGACGTCCCCGTGCAGGGCGGTGGTGGCGGCGGACGCGGCGGGGCTGCTCCGCAGCCTCCGCTCGATCTCAAGCCGCAGCCGATCTGCGCGACGATCATCGGCAACCTGTACAACGACGACAAGATCCTGTCGGTCGCACATCAGTATCAGGTGAACACGGATATTCACCTCAAGCATCCGACGCTCTGATGTTCGCACGGCCGGCGCGGCGGTGGGCGCGAGAGGGAGTGGCAGTTCTCCTTGCGCTCGCCGTCGGCGCGTGCACACACACCGGAGCGTCTCCGGCTTCCGCGCTTCCGGCTTCCGGCTTTCCTCCGGCTTCCGGCTCCCCGGCCTACCTTTTCTCCTACTTCCGGGGCAACGGCGACGACGGCGTCCATCTCGCGTGGAGCAGCGACGGCATCACTTGGTCCGCGTTGAACGGAGGCAAGCCGGTGATCACCCCCGCGATCACGGGCGATGGGATCGGCTGGCAGGATTGGAACACGAAGGCCGCGCTCATGCGCGATCCGAGCATCATCTACGGTCCCGACAAGCTCTTTCACATGGTCTGGACCGTCGCGTGGACCGATCATGGAATCGGCGTGGCGCACTCGCGCGACCTCATCCATTGGTCGGAACAGGCACGCGTTCCGGTGATGGACCACGAGCCGAACGCACTGAACGCCTGGGCGCCCGATCTCTTTTACGATGACGCGACGAAGCTGTACGTCATCGTCTGGGCCACGTCGATTCCCGGGCGCTTCCCCGCGACCGACAGCGTCGCGCAGAGAACTTCACGGGGACGCGCCGATCACCGGCTCTACTACGTGACCACCAGGGATTTCAGGTCGTATTCGCACGCCGCCCTGCTGTACGACGGCGGCTTCTGCGCGATCGACGGAACGATCACCAAGCGCGGCGACACCTACTACCTCGTCATGAAGGACGAGACGTTCTATCCGGCGCAGACGCGCAATCTCCGGATCGCGTCCAGCAAGCATGCGACCGGCCCGTACGGCCCCGCGTCGCCGTCGTTCACGTCGAAGGACACCGAGGGTCCTTCGGTGCTGCAGACGCCCGAGTGGTCGTACGTCTACTACGACGAATACACGCGCGGACGCTACGGCGCCGTGCGCACGAAGGACTTCCAGCACTTCGAGCCGTTCACCGACTCGCTGCACGCGCCGCGGATGCGTCACGGCTCGGCGTTTCTCGCGCCAATGTGGGTGCTCAAGGGGCTGCAGGCGCTCGTCTCCGCGTCGAACTGAATAGCTGGCCATGGAGACGACGCGGCACGTCGCTCAGGCACCCGAGATGGCGGCGCGCCGCATTCCCTCCAGCGGCGAGCCGATTCCGGTCGTCGGCATCGGCACGTATGCGGGCTTCGACGTCGCGCCCCACGACGACCGGTACGCGGCTCTGCCCGCCGTGCTCGACGCTCTGTTCGCCGCCGGCGGGAGCGTGATCGACAGCTCGCCGATGTACGGCCGCGCCGAGCAAACGGTCGGCGAGTTGCTCGCCGCACAGGCGCCGCAACGCAAGCCGTTCCTCGCCAGCAAGGTCTGGACGACCGGGCGCGAGGCAGGGATCGCGGAGATGCATCGTTCGCTCGAGCTGCTGCGCACGGAGCGCCTCGACCTCATGCAAGTCCACAACCTCGTCGACTGGCGCACGCATCTCGCGACGCTGCGCGACTGGAAGGAGCGCGGCCTGGTTCGCTACATCGGCGTCACGCACTACAAGGCCGCCGCGCACGCGGAGCTCGAGGCCGTGCTGCGCACCGAGGCGATCGACTTCGTGCAGGTCAACTATTCCATGGTCGAGCCCGAGGCGGCCGATCACCTCCTGCCGTTCGCCGCGGAGCGCGGCGTCGCGGTGATCGCGAACCGTCCGTTCGGCGGGAAGTCGCTCATGCGTTCCGTTCGGGGCCGCGCGCTTCCGGAATGGGCGGGCGGGTTGGGCGCATCGACATGGTCCGACCTCGCGATCGCGTTCGTACTCGCACACGATGCCGTAACGTGCGTCATCCCGGGCACCGGGAGCGCCGCCCACATGGCGGCGAACGTTGCGGCCGCGCGCGTCGTGCTCTCCCAGGCGCAGCAGCGCGAACTGCTCACGCTGCTGCGCTGACCGCTTAGGGCACCACTCCGCCCCATGCCGTTCCCAGCCGCGTCATCAGTGCGGCGAACACCTCGATGCCGTCGAACAGGTTCTGCACCCGAAGATTCTCGTCCTTCGCGTGCTGATTGTCGTCGTGGTTCACCGTCGGAACGATGATCAGTGGAACCTTCAGGACCGACTCGAACATGTCGATCGGGAGGCTTCCACCCATCATGGGCACGGCCAAGACCGCCGATCCAGCCGCCTCCGAGAGCACGCTGCGGATCGCCTTCGAGACCGGGAGGTCCATTGACGTCTTCACGGCGGGCGCTCCGCCGCCGGCCCACGCGAGACGCATGACCTTCTCGTGCGCGAGCCGGATCGAATCGGCCGGCTCCTCGTGCACGATGAACCAGCCTCTGGCGCGAAGGTGCGCCTCGACCAGCTCACGCACGTGCGCCGGCGTCTGGTTCGGCACGAGCCGGAAATCGATCGACGCCGTGGCGTCGGTCGGGATCGAATTCGTCGCGAGCGGACCGACCTGTCCCGAGCGGATGCCGCGCAGGTTCACCGCCGGCAGCAGGATGCGCTCGGCGAGCAGCGCGTTGTTCGCCTCGCTGCCGCCGAGCAGGAGTTCGCGCCTCAAGTCGGTGTCGATCACCGGCAGCGCGCGGATCGCGGCGCGGTCGGTCGCCGTGATCGGCGGAACGTCGTCGAGAAAGTGATCGATGAGGATGCGGCCGTCGCCGGCGCGCATCGACGCGATGGCGTCGGTCAGGAGCACGCCCGGATTCGGCGCCCAGTTGCCGTAGTGCCCGCTATGCAGCGCGTGCGCCGGGCCGTACACGGTCATCTCGACTCCCATGTCGCCGCGCGCGCCGAACACCACCTGCATGCGGCGACTCTGGTGCACGGGAGAGTCGGCGAAGAGCCAGACGTCCGCACGCAGCAGTTCCTTCTCTCGTTCGAGGATGGTGCGCACGTGCGCCGAGCCCGCTTCCTCTTCGCCGTCGAAGAAGAACTTCAGGTTGACGGTCGGCTTGTTGCCGGTCGCGCGGAGTGCATCCACGGCTACGAGCATCGCCACGAGCGGTCCCTTGTCGTCCGCGGTGCCCCGGCCGTAAAGCCGGAACTCGGGATCCACGCGTCCGGTGGCGGGAATCGGCTGCACGGCGCCGAGCGAGCCGTCGTCGCCGGGACGCGCGCGCAGCGTCGGCTGAAACGGCGGCGTGGCCCAGTCGGGCGCGTTCACCGGCTGGCCGTCGTAGTGCGCGTAGAGTCCAATGGTGCGGGTCGCACCGGGAGCCCGCAGTTCGCCGAACACCGCCGGCGGGGCATCGCCGTTGTCGAGAATGCGCGCCGCGATCCCGCGCCGCTCCAGCATCGTGCGGATCATCGCGGCGTTCTTCAGGATGTTCGCGTGGTCGCGCGCGACGTCCGGAATGGCGACGAGGTCTGCGAGTTCGCGAACGATCTCGGCTTCATGCTGCTGGCGCCATGCGCGGACCGCCGGCGTGATCGACTGCGCTCCTGCGACGAACGGCGATGCCGCCGCCACGAGCGCGACAACGCAGATCCCTTTGCCGAGCGTGCGCCGCATCGTCAGCGCTCCAGCTTGAAGCCGGGATCGATCGCCGGCCGCTTCGCCGCGTTGGCCGCGAGCCATCCGGTGACGTACATCCACTTCGTCATGTGCGTGAGCTTGGAATAGTCGATGTTCTGTGGCTTGTCGCGCGGCGTGTGGTAGTCGGGATGAAGGTTCGTCGAGAACATGAGTGCCGGCACGTTGAGCCGCGCGTACGGGACGTGGTCGCTGCGGAAGTACCAGCCTTCCGGATGTGTCGGCCGGTCCCACAGCGAGTCGATGATGAACTTCCCGGTCGCGGCGTTTGCATCGATGGCCATTTGCACCAGTTCGCTCGAGTTTCGGTGCGGCGGTTGCGAGCCGAGGAGCGCGGCCGAGTCCGGATTGTTGCGCCCGATCATGTCGCCGTTGAGCACGGCGACGATACTGGCCAGCGGCACCACCGGATGCGCCGCGTGATAGCGCGAGCCGAGCAGTCCACGTTCTTCCGCTCCATGAAACACGAAAAGCGCCGAGCGCTTGGCCGGCTGCTTCACGAATGCGCGCGCGATCGCCAGCAAGGCAACGCTCGTACTTGCATTGTCGTCCGCACCGCTCCAGATGGAGTCGCCGTTCACCGCGAAGCGCACACCGTCATGATCCTGGTGCGAGCTGAACAGCACATATTCATCGCGAAGTTTGGGATCGGTTCCGCGCACCACCCCGATGACGTTCACCGACGGCGACTCGAAGCTTTCGAGGCGCAGATGGATCTCGACGGTGTGTCCGCTCTCTCGATACGCGTCGAGCGCCGAACGGTGGACGAAGAGGACCGGCGTTCCGGTGAGCCGCGGCGGCGGCGCGGTCGCGGCATTCCTCGGCGCGCCACCCACCACGTCGTACGCGCCGCGCTCCTGAATCTTCCACACGCCGTCGTATGCGATGTCGGCGACGGAATCCGCCACGATGATGACGCCGGCCGCGCCGCGGCGCGTGAGCGCATTTCCAGTCGCGGTGATCGCGGCGCGCGCGTATCGGTACTCGTACGTGTTGGTCGTCGTGCGCAGCGCGGCCGTCGGCGGCTGCATGATGACCACCGCGATCCTGCCTTTCACATCGACCGTCGTGTCGCGACCGTCGCCGACGAAGACGGTCTGCGCGTTCGCGTCGCCGCCGAGGTTCGACGTCGGCGTGATCTCGGTCCAGAGCGCCAGCGCCTTGCCGTCGAGCGTCACCGCACTCGAGATGGTCGAGATGCGCGTGCGGCGCATGTTCCACCACTGGAAGTACGTCCCGTCCCCGCCCTTCGGCGCCACGCCGATCGTACGAAACTGGTCGGCGACCCACATCGAGGCGCGCATCTCGTCGATCGTTCCCGCCTCGCGGCCGCGCATCGCGTCGCCCGCCATCGCGTAGAGGTCGCGCTTGAGGTCGGATTCCCTGATGGCCGAAATCGCGGCGGGAACCGTGGCGATCTTCTGCGCACTCTTGGCCGCCTGCGCCCCGAGCGGCAGGGCGAGAAGGAATAGTGGCAGAGCGGCAAGGCGATGCAGTATTGTTTTCATGGCAGTAAAGTTTGCCGCCGAACCTCACACCGCAAGGATGCGATGCCCACTCGACTTCACACGATCTGGCGTGCCGCCGCGCTCGCGACGGCCCTCCCCATCGCGCTCACGGCGCAAAGCGCCAGGGAACTCCCACTCAAGTACGCCGGCCCGCCCACCAGCGCGGCAATCACTGCGGGCGATCTCATGACCCGGCTGTACATTTTCGCAGATGATTCGATGATGGGCCGCCAGGTCGGAACCATCTACAACAACAAGGGCACCGACTACATCGCCGCAGAGGTGAAGAAACTCGGACTCAAGCCCGGCGGCGAGAACGGCGGCTACTTCCAGACCCTGCCTTACGCGCTGCGCGCGCTCGACACCACGTCGACACTGACGGTCAATGGCGTGACGCTCCGGGCAGGTGTGGACTTCGTCGCACAGTCCTCCGGACATCCAACCCAGCTGACGGATATGCCGACCGTCTTTGGCGGCACGATTCTCGATACCACCAACCTGCCCGCCAACGACCAGGTGACGGGGAAGCTCGTGATCATGCGGCCGGGCGCACAGCTCAGCTTCGCAATGTTCCAGTCCGAGGGGTTCAAGCGATACCAGGCGGCCTACGCCGGCTCGTTCGTGGTGTCGGTCGCAGGCGATCAATTCCCCGCAAATGCGCTCAACGCCGTGCTGCACCCGACCAACCCGGTGTTCATTCGCGACAACACGAACCCGGCCGCGCTGACGATCACCACCAGGGCGGCCGAAACGATCTTCGGCGCGCCGCTCTCCGGCCTCGCCAAGGGCGCCGCCGGCAAGCCGGTATCGTCGAAGGTGAAGTTCAACGATGAGACGTCGATGGTCGTCGGCCGCAACGTGGTGGCCATCCTCGAGGGCACCGACGCAAAGCTCAAGGGTCAGTTCGTCGCGATCGGCGCGCACAACGATCACATCGGATTCCGCGCCGGCCGCGCCGTGGACCACGACTCGGTGAAAGCGTTCATGCAGATCGTGCGACCTCAGGGCGCCGACAACAAGCCGACCGCGGCAACGCCGGATCAGGTCGCGCAGGTCCGGATGCTCACCGACAGCCTTCACAAACTCCACGGCGGCGCACGCCTCGACTCGATCTACAATGGTGCCGATGACGACGGTTCGGGTTCAGTCTCCGTGCTCGAGATGGCCGAGGCATTCGCACGGGGAAAGATCAAGCCGAGGCGTTCCATCGTCTTCGTATGGCACGCCGGCGAGGAGGCGGGCATGCTCGGCTCCGGACTGTTCACCGATCATCCGTTGCCGAGTGTGCCGCGTGACTCGATCGTCGCGCAACTGAACATGGACATGGTGGGCCGCGGCCGCGCCACCGACGCCACCGGCGAAGCCAAGGACGGCAGCCTGTTGCACGGCGGTCCCGGCTATCTGCAGCTCGTCGGCTCGCGCCGGCTCTCGACCGAGCTCGGCGACCTCGTCGAGAAGGTGAACAAGGACGACAAGTTCGGATTCAACTTCGACTACAACCTCGACGCCAACGGCCATCCGCAGAACATCTATTGCCGCAGCGATCACTGGTCGTACGCCAAGTGGGGCATTCCGGTGGTGTTCATGACGACCGGCGGACACGCGGACTACCATCAGCTGACCGACGAGCCGCAGTACATCGACTACGATCACATGGCGCAGATCGACAAGTTCGTCTTTGCGTTGGCGGTGAAGGTCGCCAACCTCGACCACCGCATCGTGGTGGACAAGCCGAAGCCCGATCCGAAGGGGGCGTGCCAACAATAGACGGCAGACGGCAGACAGCGGCAGTCAAACGGGGCGGGTACCAGATTCGGTGCCCGCCCCGTTTTGTTCCTGCCGTCTGCCGTCCGTCGTCCGCCGTCTCCTAAGGCACGATCTTCGGCGGCGCCGGAGCTGTCGCCTTCGGATCTACGAGGGGCCGCCGCTCCTTCAGGTGCTCCTCCATCTTGAGCCGCGGCACGCCGTCCTTGAGCCAGTCGGGCGCCGGCTGGTCTCGCAGGAACGTGTCGAACCACTCCGTCATGCGAAGATTGTAGTCCTTCTGGTTTGCGGGTCGCGCCAGCCCGTGATTCTCGCCTGCGTATTCGAGCAGGATGACGTCCTTGCCCAAGTCGCGCAGGTGATTGTAGTAGGTGACGCCCTGATTGAAGTCCACCGCGCCGTCGCGGTCGTTGCTCAGCAGCATGAACGGAATCGAGAGGTTCTGCGCGAAGTTCTGCGGTGAGTTGCGCGTGTAGGCCTCGGGCACGTCGTTCGGGCCGCCGGTGAAGCGTCCCTGGCTCGCGATGAAAATTGAAGCGTCCGTACTTCCACTATTCCAATAGATGGAGCCGAACATCGAGACCATGTCCGTGAGTGGCGCGCCGGCAACAGCCGTCTTGAAAATCTTCGTTTGCGTGGTGACGAACGTGGTCTGATAGCCGCCCCAGCTGTGTCCCTGCAGGCCGACGCGATCGGCATCGATCATTCCCGTCGCAATCGCCGCCTTCACCGCGGGCACGATGCACCACACCGCCGAACGGCCCGGATCGTTGACGTGGTAGACGATGTCCGGCTTCAGGAAGGCGTAGCCGCGATTCGTGTAGACGCTGGGATTCGAGTACCGTGTCGCGTTCGGCACGGTGTAGACGTTGAACTCCTGCGAGAGCTTTTCGTAAATGTACGTGAGCATGGGATACTTCTTCCCCTGCTCGTATCCCGCCGGCAGGTAGAGCACGGCCTGATGATGTCCGCCGCCATTCTCGCACGTGTAGTCGATGAGACGCGCGCTCGGCGTCCACGCGACGTCCTTCTGCTGCGGATTCGCCTCCGTCAGCTGCCGCTCGTGCGAAAGGTCGCCGTCGGCCGCGTACCAGTCGGGGAACTTCACCACCGTCTGGCGCGAGTAGAGCCAGACATCGGCGTCGCGCGCGTGACGATAGTCGACCTTGTCGTTCTCCCACGAGAGCGTTTTCGCTCCACCCTTCAGCGGGTCAACCTGCACCAACCCTTCCTTCTTGGTCCACTCGCCGTAGGTCTCGAAGTACAGCGGCTTCGCGGGATCTATGATGCCGCGATCTTTGGGATCGGAGATCGACCGCGCCTCATACTTGATCTGATCCTTCAGGCCGTTGCCCGTGATGTTCACCGCGCCCGTGCCATTCGTCGGGAGGCGCCACACGTCCCAGTTGTCGCGCACGTACACGGCCGAACCGTCCTTCGCCCAGCCGACAAGTGCGCCGCCGATCTGCGGCTTCACCTCGTTGTGGTCGTCCTCGGTATTCCAGAACTTCGCCGGCACACCAGTGGTGATCGTCTTCGTGGCGCCGCTCGCGAAATCGTAGACCTTGTAGTCCCCCGTATCGTAGTAGAGATAGCGGCCGCCGTCCGGCGAAAAGTTCGACGCTGCGCCGCCACCGCCACGCCCGCCGCCACCACCGCCACCCGGCACCTTCTTCTGTATCACCTTGCGCTCGCCGGTGTTCACGTTCACCGCATAGATGTCGCGGAAGGCGAAGCCGCGGATGCCCTGCTCACGCTCGTAGGGCACGATGTCCGTGCCGACGGCCCACGCGTCCTTCGTTCCGACCGCCACGTTGCGCATCGACTCGTCGGCGAGACGCGTCACCTTGCCGGTCGAAACGTGGAACGCGGCGAGATAGTTGAACGCGCGGTCCTGCGGTTCCTGCACCTGCTGCTGCGCCTGCGGCCGCGGGTCCTTCCAGTGCCAGAGAATGAGTGAGGGCACCTCCGCGTCCGTTTGCGGAGCCGCCGCCACCTGACCGCTCGAGCCGGCTCCGGGAGCGACACCGCCAGGATTCGGCGGCGTAAACGGCGCGCCGGTGGGGCGCGGACGCGGCGGACGCGGCTCGCGAAGCCCAAAGTAGATGACCGTCTCGTGATCGCTCCACTCGGGAGCGCGATCGCTGCTCACCACCAGCCCGCCCGTCACTCCGGACGACTTCGCGGTGATTTCCATGGTCTTCTCACCCGAGCGCGACGCGTGCGTCCACGCAACGACGGCCGCGTCCTCGTCCGCACCACTGGTGTCGCTGACTACGCGGAGCGCGGCGAGCGCGTCCGTCGAGTCGCTCCAGACGAGGCGGCGGTACTGCCCCTTCCCAACGTCGAGTGGACGCGAGATGCTCGTCGACAGCTGCCTGACCTGCACGCTGTTGCCGAAGTCACCCGCCGCGCTCACCGCGTAGGCGACCCAATCGCCGGAGTCGTCGAACGCGAACTCCGACACGTCGCCGACCGGAACCGTTGTGCCTCCAGCGAGATTCACCAGTTCCAGCATCGTTCCGGTCGCGCGCGCGCCGGCGCCCGCCGCGGCAGCTCCCGCACCTGCACCCGCGCCGCCGCCTGCACCTGCGCCTGCACCCGCCGGCGCGCTGTGCAACACGGCGAGCCAATCGGACTTGTCACCTGCGAAACGGAAGCTGCGCACGCTCTCGAACTCGCGCTTCGTTCCCGTCGTCAACTCGACGACGGCCAGTTTCGGACTGGCAGCGGCGGGAGCGCCGGCTGCCGCGGTCGCACCACCGCCGCCACGCCCGCCTCGCCCGCCGCGCCCGGCGGTGTTCGCGCTCGCATACTCGAGAAACGCCACCCACTTGTTGTTTCCGGAGATGGACGGGTTTGCGGCACCAGCCGCGCCGCCGCGTCCGCCCGCGGCCCCGGCCGCGGCACCACCGGCCGTGGCATCCCCGATCGGAAAGCGCAGTTCCTTCGCTCCGGCCGTCGTAGCACGCACCACGACTTCGGCGTCGCCTTCGTTCGGCGCGAGGATGTAGGCGAACCACCCGCCGTCATTCGAGAGCGCCGGCGAGCGAATCCCCTTCCAGGTGAGCAGATCGTTCAGCGTGAGCTGCCGGCCCGCGGACGCCGGCGGCGTCCATTTGGAGACCGGCGTGCTGCTCGTGGCGCCGAACGGCAGGTTGGCGTTGGGGTTCGAGACCGGCGTCGCGGCGGGCTGCTGTGCCCCCGCCGAAAACGCGGACGATGATACGGCGACGATTGCGAACAACGAAAACAGGCGGCGCATCGTTTTCCTTTGGTAGAGGCTCGGAAATACAGTAGCTTCCTTCGATCGACTCAGCCACTCCACAAGGATTACGAACTTGTCTCGCATTTCGCTCGCGCTGACTCTCGCACTCTGCGTGGCCGGATCCGCTTCGGCCCAGAAGGACTCGGCGTCGCACAAGCCCGCGCAAAGGCCGGTGGCGACCAGGACGGTCTGGCCGGACGAAGGCCCCCGCACCTGGGCTCCCCGGCCGACGGTCCCCGCGATCACGGCGAACGACTTGCGAACCAGGCTCTATCAGATCGCCGACGATTCCATGCTCGGACGTCGCGTCGGCGAGCTCGGCAACTACAAGGTGACCACGTACATCGCCGCCGAGTTCAAGCGGCTCGGCCTGAAGCCGGCTGGCGACAACGGCACGTTCTTTCAGGAGCTCGCGTTCGGGCCGGCGGGATTCGACAGCACGTCGTCGAGACTGATCGCCGGCGGCTCGGCGCTCGCGTCGAAACGCGACTGGATGCCGATCGTGCCGACGGCGGCCAACGGAGTGGGGTTGGCCGTTCAGATGAACGGCATTCCGACGGTCTTCGCCGGTCGCTGGCGTGACACGACGGTCGTGCTCGACCCGGCGCTGTTCAAGGGAAAGATCGCGGTGTTCACGTCGAGCGCCGCGGGCGCAGGTCTCATCGCCGGCGGTCGCGGCGGCGCGAGGATTCTTCGCTGCGATTCGGTGCCGGACAAGTTCGGCGCGGATGCGGCCGCGCGGGTCGAGGCGCAGGTGCGCGCCGATAGCGTCGCCGGCCGAGGAGGTCGCGGCGGTGGTGCGGGTGGACGCGGTGGCGCCGGCGGAGGAGCGACCCGCGATTCGCGCGCTCAGGCGGCGGGAGCAGTCGCGATTCTGATCGTCGCAACGGATTCCCTCCCGCAGACGGCGCTGGTCGGCGCGTTCAACGGCCGCAACTCGCTGCAGTCTGCGATGGTCTCGCCGGCCCCCGGTTCGCTCGGCGCGGGTGCCATAACGTCATCCGCCGCCGAGCGGCTCTTCGGCAAACCGGTCGACCAGCTCGCCGTCGGTGCGGCCGGACAGCCCGTTTCCGCGGCGTGGTCCTACGACTGGCACATGTCGAAGACCCCCGCACGCAACGTCATCGCGATCAGGCCGGGATCCGATCCGGCGCGCGCCGCGGAATACGTCCTCGTCAGCGCGCACAACGATCACAATGGCATCAACGCCGTCGCGGTCGATCACGATTCGTTGCGCGCAGTCAACATCGTGACGCGGCCGCAGGGGACCAACGATCCCGTCTGCCGGCCAACGGATGCGCAGCAGCACGCGATCGACTCGCTGATCGCGCGGGCCCGCAGCATTCGCCCGCCGCGGCGCGACTCCATCATGAACGGCGCCGACGACGACGGCTCCGGGACCGCCGTGCTGCTGGAGATCGCAGAGAGGTTCGTGAACGAAAAGCCCGCGCGTTCGATCATTTTCGTCTCGCACACCGGTGAGGAGGGCGGGCTGCTCGGCTCGCGCTGGTTCACCGATCATCCGACCATTCCGCTCACCTCGATCGCGGCTGCGCTCAACATGGACATGGTCGGCAAGGGCCGCGTGGACCAGGTGAAGTTCGGCGGCCCGACCTCGATCCAGACGCTGGGCGCGCGACGGCTCTCCCATCAGTTCGGCGACATCATCGACTCGGTGAATGCGACGCGCAGCGAGACGATGGCCATCGACCGTACGTGGGACGTGAGCGCGAACCCGATGAACCGCTTCTGCCGGAGCGACCAGGTGAACTACGTCAAGCACGACGTGCCCGTGACGTACTTCTCGCTTGGTTATGCCGAGGACTATCACCAGCCGACGGATGAGCCGCAGTACATCGAATACGATCACGCCGCGAGGCTCGGACGGTTCGTGCACGACATCGCGTGGGCGATCGCCATGAGAAAGGATCGCCCCGCCATTTCCGGTGCCGATCCATCGTATCCCGTCTGTCGTTGACTAAGTACCAACGACCAATGACCAACGACCGTTTACGCCCTTCCCCCGCCCAGAGCAAAAAAATGATTCGTGCCATTCGTAGCGCTTTCGCAGTTGTCGCGTTGTCGACGCTCGCCGTCTCCTCGGCGCTCTCCCAGGCGATGGTCAACGAGACCCGTGACCCGAACCAGAAACAGGACGAAGCGTTCGCGAAACTCTACGCGACCTGGACGGGCGAGGCGAAGTACGGCAGCCCGCTCGTCGACCACCTCCCGCGCGTCGCAGGAATCCCGACGCCGAAGGACGTCCTCGGCTATTACATCGGCGCGCCGGCGAAACTCACATACTACGCGGATATCCTGAAATTCTATCGCGCGCTCGCGAAGGCGTCGCCGCGCGTGAAGGTCGAGACCATCGGAAAGTCCGACGAAGGGCGCGAGCTCGTGGTCGTCTGGATCTCGTCCGACGAGAACATCCGCAATGTCGCGCAGAATCGCGCGAACCTCGCGAAGATCGCCGATCCGCGCGGCATGAGCGAAGCGGAGGTGCGCGCGATCATGGCGAAGACCAAGCCGCACTATCATTTCATGGGCGGCCTGCACAGCGGCGAGACGGGCCCGTCCGAGATGCTGATGGAGCTCGCGTATCGCCTGGTGACGGAGACGTCGCCGATGATCACGCAGATTCGCAACAACGTGTACGTCTCGATCACGCCTGCCGCGGAGCCCGACGGAAGAGATCGAAACGTTGATTGGTTCTACCATGGCCTCGAAACCGCAGCCGCTGACAGCGTAGCTCGCGGCGGAAAGCCCGCTCCAGCGGCCGACACCGCGGCCGGTGGCGGAGGCGGCGGCCGCGGCGGCGCGGGCGTGCCGTACTGGGGCAAATATGTCTTCCACGACAACAACCGCGACATCAACCTCTCGCAGGTCTCGATGCGCGCCATCACGGATTGGTACTACACCGCGCATCCGCCGATCATGCACGACCTGCACGAGGCCTTGCCGCTGATGTACATCTACAGCGGCGGCCCCCCGCAGAACCCGAACCTCGACCCGATTCTCTTCACCGAGCTCCCGTTCTTCGCGAACTGGGAACTCTCGCAGATGACGAAGTGGGGAATGCCGGGCGTGTACACGTGGGCATTCATGGACGGATGGTCGCCGGGATATCTCGGCTCCGTCGCATACAACCACAACGGCATGATGCGGATGTACGAGACGCAGTCCGGGCGCGAGGGCGGCGCGGGCACGCCGGCGGTCGTGGCCGTTGACAGCGCGGCCGGGCGTGGTGGGCGCGGCGGACGGGGCGCAGCACCGGCAGCGGCTGCTGTTCCGGCTGCCGGACGCGGTGGTCCGCCGGCGATCCCGACCGGTCGCGGAGGCGGACAGCCGCGCGAGTGGTATCGCGGCATTCCGATTCCGCCGAACGCGGTCCAGACCTTCACGCGCCGCGACAACACCAACTTCATGGAGACGGGCGTACTGTCGGGATTGCAGCTCACCTCGATGTTCCCGCAGCTCGTCCTCGAGAACTTCTACATCAAGACGCGACACTCGCTCGAAGCGGGTGCGGCGACAGCGCCGTACGGTTATGTGTTCCCCGTTCAGCGCGACATGACGAAGGTCGCGACCTTGATCAACATCCTGCGCGCTCAGGGAATCGAGGTCGGCCAGCTCAGCGCGCCGGTCAAGAGCGGAACGGAGACATTCCCCGCCGGCTCGTACCTGGTGAAGCTCAACCAGCCGTACGGCCGACTCGCGAAGAATCTCCTCGAGAAACAGGACTATCCCGATCCCGCGCTCACGACGTACGACGACAGCGGCTGGTCGATGGGCTTCGCGTTTAACGTGGACGTGCGAGAGGTCAAGGACAGCACGATCCTCGCTGCGAATGCTCCGCTGATCAAGACCGCCGAGGTGAAGGGCACGATCGCGGGAAGCGGAACGGCAGGGCTCGCCGTCGCGCATCTCGGATCGAACAACATGATCACGTTCCGCTACCGCCTGAAGGCGGTGAAGATGAAGATCGCGGAAGCGTCGTTCACGGCCGAGGGCGTCACGTTCCCCGCCGGCTCGTTCATCGTCACCGGCACGCCGGCGGAACTGCAGGCCACGCGCGCCCAGGTCGAAACGCTCGGCCTCACCGCCGCGGCGCTGTCGTCGGTGCCGACGGTTGCCGCGCACGATGCGATCGTGCCGCGCGTGGCCATCTACTCGCAGTGGAGCGGCACGCAGGAACTCGGTTGGTACCGTCACGCGTTCGACCAGTTCGGAATTCCGTTCGACCTGATCTTCAAGGAACGCGTCGCGAAGGGAAACCTGAAGGCCGACTACGACGTGATCCTGATGGCCACGCAGAACATCAATCGTGCTGCCGTTCTCGCGCCGGCGGCCGCGAAGCCCGTGCCGTACATGAAGAGCGACAAGTACAAGTCTCTCGGCGTCTATGGCGAGTCGCCGGACATCACGGGCGGCTTCGGCGCCGCTGGTGTCGAGGCAATCAACAAGTTCCTCGACGGCGGCGGCACGCTCATTACCACGCTTCAAGCTGTACGCTACCCAATAGAATTCGGGCTCGCCAAGTCGATCGACACGGAGAACCCGGTGGGCGTGAACGCGCAGAAGCCGCTGATCACCGCGGAGATCATGCGCCCCGAGCACCCGGTGTTCTACGGGTACGGCAGCAAGATCTTCCCGATCAAGTTCGGCCAGGGATCGCAGCTGTTCAAAGTTGGCGTCGCCGACCAGGCGAACGTTCTCGCGCAGTATGTCGGCGGCGATGCCTCCGTGCTGAGCGGGTTGATGGTTGGCGCCGACAACATCAAGGGTCGCGCCTTCGCGATGGACGTTCCGAATGCGCACAATGGCAACGGCCGTGTGATCATGTTCGCCAACAACCCGATCTATCGTTGGCAGAATCATGGGGAGTTCAACATGGTATTCAACTCCATTTTGAATTGGAGTTATGTGCCGCCGGCGCCGCCGCTGGTCGCACCGGTCACCACGGGTAGAGGCGGCCGCGGCGCGCCGTAACGAACGAACGGCGGGTAATCGGTCGTTGGTCATTGGTCCTTGGTAATTGGCGGGCGCATCATCCTTCGCGCAGTTTGCTGACTACCAATGACCAATGACCAACGACCAATGACCGATTACGTCGTAGCCATCCGTTCGCACCGATCTGTCACACTCGCCGCGTTGCTGCTGGTCACGGCGTTGTCCGCCGGCGCACAAGCGCGCAAGCGCCCCCTGTCCCCCGCCGACGTCGACGACATCGCCCGCCTCGTGATGCTGGAGGACCACCGCGATTTCGACACCACCGATCTCTCACGCCTTCTCGCCTCTCAGCACCCCGAGGTCCGCCGCCGCGCAGCCCTCGCCATCGGCCGCATCGCGGACAAGCGCGGCTACGCGCTCCTGCGTGCGAAACCGCTCGACGCCGACACCGCCGTTGCCGCGACGGAAGTGTTCGGCGCCGGACAGCTGAAGGATTCGACCACCGTCGCGTGGTTCGACTCCCTGCTCGCGAACAGGAAGCTCGCGCCAACGGTCCTCACGGAAGCCGCCACCGCGCTCGGCAAGATCAAGACCGCCCGCGCCCGCGACGCGCTCGCGCGCTTTCTCTCCAGCGCCTCCGAAAGCCCGCGCCTGAACCAGGCGATCGGCGAAGCGCTCCTCTCGATCGGCCGCTGCACCACCCGCGGCGATCTCAATCCAATTCTGCGCTTCGGCAAGGCAAACAGCGACGAAATCCGCTGGCGCGCTGCGTGGGCGCTCTTTCGCCCGCGCGATCCGGCCGCCGTATCGGTCCTCATGGTGATGGCGGCCGGCGACCATTCGCCGGACGTTCGTCTGTGGGCCATACGCGCGCTCACGAAGCCGCAAGCGGATTCCGCAGGCAAGGCGGCGGACGCGGAAAGGATTCTCTTCGCGGCGCTTCGTGATTCCGATCGCCGTGTGCGCACGGAAGCGATCCGCGCGATCGGCACGTATTCCGATTCCGCAGCCGTCACCGCGATGAATGCCGCGAAAAGCTCGCCGGACTGGTGGATCTCTTCGAGCGCGGAGGAGGGCCTCGCCCGCCTGAACCCGCCGCCGGCGCCCGCAGGTGGCGGCCGTCAGGGTGGAGGCCGCAGCGCGCGTCCGGCGCCAACCCCTATCACGCGCCCCCTCCCGGACTACAAGGCCATCGTCGAGCGCTGGGTCGTTCCCGATTACAACGGCGCGCCCCGCCCCACCGCCCGCTGGGAAACCGTGCGCGGGTCCATCGAGATCGAGCTGTATCCCGGCGATGCGCCGCTGGCCGTCGACGATTTCGTGAAGACCATGGAATCGGGCACCATCGTCGGCACCGCGTTCACGCGCGTCGTCCCCGATTTCGTCGCGCAGGAGGAAACGATTCCCGGCGGCCATCGTCTTCGCGACGAAGTGAGCCGTCACGGTCTCACGCGCGCCAACCTCGCGTGGGCGTCAGCGGGCCTCGACACGGGAACCCCCGGCTACACGCTCGCCAACGCCGTGCAGCCACACAACGAGGGCGACTTCACGGCGCTCGGCCGCGTGACCAAAGGAATGGACGTCGTCGATCAGATCCAGCTGAACGACAAGATCACCGCCGCGCGAATACTCATAGTCCGTTAGCGCGCACCATCCTGACACCGCACACCGGCACGATCCTCGAGCCGGCAGCGGCCTGGAATCGCACGCTCACCTTGCTCTTGCCGCTCACGAGATTGGCCGGCACAGCATACTGCGCCGGATAGAATCCCGAGGCGGTCTGGTTCGGCTCGTAGTGCCCGATCGTCGTGCCGTCCACGAGAATGTCGAAGTCTCCGAGCGGCGCCGGCAGTCCCAATTCATTGAAGTACGTGACGATCACCGCCATCGACGCGGTGGCGTCGACGGGAAGGTCGAACGAGAACCATCCCGTGCCAGCGCGGCTTCCCCGTCCGTTCGTGCGTCCCACCGCGCGATCCGCGGGTTCGCTCTGGTAGATGTAGTCGCGCTCCGGCTGCATCTCGCCGGGTTGCACGATTCCCACCGTCGCCGCCTCGAGCCTGCGCGCGCGATCGCGCTCCGCCTCCAACGCTGTGCCACGCGCATCGAAATCGGCCGGCGTGACAACGTCGAAGTACACGCTGTACGTTCGCCGCTGCGTGCGGTAGAACGGCGCGAGCGAAACGTCACCGGCGGCGCCCGGCTGTCCGAACACGCGCGCCACGTTCTGCGCCTTGAAATCTCCCTGTCGCGTTCCCGTGGCGACGATCCACGAATCGATCGGCCGGTCTGCAGCGACGAGCGCCGGAACCGGCGCCGCCGCGGGATCCGAGCGGCGCCCTTCTCGGCGCGGGCCATGATCGCCCGCGAGCACCAGCGGTCCCCACATGATGGCGGCTACACTCCGATTGTCCGGCGTCGGCTCGAGCCGCACGGACTTCGGCATCGTGAGTTCGATCGTGTCGCCCGCCTTCCAGGTGCGTTTCAGCTCCACGTAGGAACTCGCCTGCGCTGCCTCCATTCCGGGTGCGCCTCCGCGACCGCCCGCATTGAGATCACGAAGGCTCGCAAGCGTCGGCTGTTCGATCGCGGCGCCGTTCACCTTGATCACGAACGCATCGCCGGCCCACACCGGCCGCCTCACCGCAAGCGTGAATTCCTTCGGCGCCGGCATCGCGAGAGTCATCTTCGCGTTCTCGCCGTCGGGGAAGCCCGTTTCCATCGTGAGCTTGACGCCGGCGGTCGTGAACTGCGCGGTGGACGGTACGAAGAGGTTCACCCAGAGCGTATCCGGTGATTCGTAGTACACACCGTAGCCGTGCAGCGCGTGGCTCTCCATCCCGGTGCCAACACAGCACGTGAAGCTCTGCAGCATGTCCTGGTATTCCTGCTGCACGCCCCGCCCCACCGGCACCATGTACGACGTCGCGCCGTTCTCGGGATCGATCGACGCGAGGATGTGATTGAACAGAGCCCGTTCGTGGAAGTCCGCGTAGTTCGCATCCGGCCGCAGCGAGAAGAGCCGGCGTGTGAGCTTGATCATGTTGTAGACGTTGCACGTCTCGCACGCGCGGCCGTCCACTCGCGCGCTCAGCTGATCGGGCGGGCCGAAGTACTCCGAGAGCCCGTGACCGCCGGTCGCATAGCTGTGGTGCTGCGCGACGCGATCCCAGAAGAACGACGCCGCGAGAATGTCCGCCGTGTCGCCCACGTAGCCGTAGCGCGCCGCGGACCCGATCAGTTTCGGGATCTGACAGTTGCCGTGCTTGCCCGACAGGTTGTCCTGGTGCCGCTTGAGCGGATCGGTGAACGCATGATGCTCGAACCGGTACGAAAGCTTGAGCCAGCGCCTGTCGCCCGTGTCGGCGTAAAGGTCCGCGAGCACCTCGTTCATTCCGCCATGCTCGGTGTCGAGCATCTTCTGCACCTGCACGTCGGTGAGCGGCGCGAGCACACTCTCGGCCCAAATGGCGTACTTCACGGCCATTGAAAGTGCTTCGCGGTTTCCTGTGTGACGATACGCGTCGCGCAGTCCGGCGTACGTCTTGTGCAGCGTGTACCACGGCGACCAGAGGCCGTTCAGGTCGAAGCCGCCCGATCGAATGTCGCCCCTGGAGACGGCGGCGAACGCCTCGCGTCCGCCTTCGAGCGCCCCGAGATATCCGTCGCCATTCTTGTCCTGCACGACCTTGAGCTCGCTGACGATGTAATCGGCGCGATGCTTGAAGCGCTCGTCGCCGGTCGCCTCGTACATCAGGCTCACGGCGGAGAGGTGATGACCGGCGATGTGGCCGGTGAGATTCCGGCCGCCGCCGTCCCATCCGCCATATCCCTTCGCTTTCTCCGGCAGGCCCGCGCGTGCCCGATAGTAGGCGAGCATCCGGTCCGGCTCGAGCGAGAGCAGATATTTCGCCGTCACGTCCTGCGCCTGCTTGAGCGGGCCGCCCATGACGCGCACCCTGTTCAGCGCGAGCGGATGCGCCTGGATCATCTTCTCTTCGAACGCGCGCACGGCCGGATCTTCGAGCACGCCGTGCTCGTTGAACGACATCGCGCGGGCGGCGCGCGCGCCAAGTGTCAGCGCGGCGGCAGTGGCGGCGGAACGCTGGAGAAAATTGCGTCTGGAGGTCGGCATGACCTCAATCTTCGCTGGTCAGTCGCGGGTGTGCAACACGAGGGGCATGACAGAGCCGTCCCGATGGACGGAGATTCCGGAAAGATCGGTTACGATGGCCGTGCATCCGATCAAGCGCGACCGGGGATACGTGGTGGCAACGCCGATGACGCGCATTCCTGCAGCGAGGCCCGCCTCGATGCCGGCGGGCGCGTCCTCCACGACGACGCAGGCGTCCGGGGGCCTTCCGAGTCGCTTCGCCGCGAGCAGATAGCCCTCGGGCGCCGGCTTGCCCTGCACCACCATGTCACCCGAGACCAGCGTGAGCGGCAGCGGAAGGCCCGCCGCCGCAAGCCGGCGCGGCGCGAGATCACGTCCCGACGACGTGACCACGGCCCACTCGTTCGGCGCGAGATCGCCGAGTAGTCGTACCGCACCGCGAATCGCGGTCATGCCGTCGAGGTCTTTCGCCTCGTCGGCGTCGAGCCACCTCACCTCTTCCATGACGTCGAGGTGCGGCGCGAGCGCGGCGATGATGTCGCGCGTCTTCTGCCCGTGCGGCAGTCGCACGACCGCCTCTGCGTCCAGACCGTGGCGTAGCGCCCATCGCCGCCGCACGCGATCGATCGCGGCGCGAGAATCGACGAGCACGCCGTCCATGTCGAAGAGGATCGCTGAGGTTCGAAGCATGCTCACTCCGTACGAAGTGCCGTCATCCGGTCGGGCGACCAGGAACATACGGCGCGACGGCCAGGTTGCCCAGCTGCCTGGCCGCCGCCCCCGTGCGTCCGCGCAGTTCTTCATCGTGTATGAGTCGCATATCTTCAGGCATGAAGATCCTCATCGTTGGTGCCGGCGCGCTCGGAGGCTACTTCGGCGCGAGGCTGCTGCAAGCCGGACGAGACGTCACCTTTCTCGTCCGCCCGAAGCGCGCGGCCCAGCTCGCGAAGACGGGTCTCGTCGTCAGGAGCCGGCTCGGCGACGCGCACATCCCGTCGCCCCCGCTCGTCCTCGCCGACGACCTCGCTGCACCGTTCGATCTCATCATCGTCGGCTGCAAGGCGTACGATCTCGATTCCACGATGGACTCATTCGCACGCGCCGTCGGCTCACACACCGCGATCCTGCCGTATCTCAACGGCATGAAGCACATCGACTCGCTCGCCGCGCGATTCGGAGCGGAACGCGTGCTGGGCGGCCTCGCCATGATCTCCGCGACGCTGGACGACGATGGCATCGTGCATCATCTCAACGAGACGCACATCCTGGCGTACGGCGAGCTCGACGGCTCGCAGTCGCCGCGCATGGCGGCGATCGCAGCGGCCTTCGCGGGCGCCGCATTCGACGCGCGCGCAACGCAGACGATCGTTCAGGAACTCTGGGAGAAGTGGGTGTTCATCGCGACGCTCGGTGGCGTCACCAGCCTGATGCGTGGCGTGGTGGGCGACATCGAGCGAGCGGGCGCGGCGAATCTCTCGCTGCAGCTGCTCGCGGAATGCGCGGCGATCGCCGCGTCGCAAGGCTACGTGCCGAGGCCGGCCGTTCTGGAGCGCGGCCGCACGCTGTATACGGCGCCGGGCTCGATGCTCACGGCGTCGATGATGAAGGACATCGAGCGGGGGGCGAGGATCGAGGGCGAGCACATCGTTGGGGACCTGCTCGCGCGGGGCGAGAGGTCGTCGGTCGAGACGCCGCTGCTGCGGATTGTCTACGCGCACCTCACGACGTACGAGGCTAGGAGAGCGCGAGAGGGTACTGAAGGTTGAACCGCGAGTAATAGGTTCTTGGTCATTGGTCGTTGGTTCTTGGCACATGCCAATGACCAACGACCAATGACCAACGACCAATGACCAACGACCGATTACTCGCCCTTCAATTACGGCAGCGCGACCGCCGCCTGCCCGCTCGCCTTCAGCTTCGCATTGAGCCCGGCGAGCCCAGTCGAGGAAAGCGTCTTCCACTTGGCCAGCACCTCCGCCGCCGCGCTCCGCGCCTTCCCGCATGCCGCAACCTCATGCGCCGTCGGCGCGACGTCCGCCGCCTGCATCGCCATCGCCGCCGCGTTCATCGCGGTGACGGCGCTCTCGAGCGTGGCCGGGCCGGCCGCGGCCGCACCGCCCCGTCCTCCGCCGCCACCGCCCCGCCCACCGCGTCCACCGCCGGCGGCCGGCGGCGCAGGCGCGATCTCCTCGACCTTCGCCTTGAACGCGGCTGCGTCAGGGCCCTGCGCCTTGTCGAGCGCCGCGACGAGAGAGCGCGCGCGGTCGTACGCGGCCTTCACGTTCCTCGCGCCGTCGTACATCTCGGCGGTAAGCGCCGTGAGCTGAGCCAGTCCGGCCGCCGGCGTCTTGATACGCGGATCCATCTTCAGCGTGATCGGCTGCGTGTAACTCTTGCCGCCGACGGTCAGCCGCACCGTGTATGCGCCCGGCGCCGCCCACGGTGAGTTCACGCCGGAGTAGGTGCGATGCGTCACCGCGCCCATCGCTCCGCCACCGCCACCGCGCCCGCCGCGTTCCGCAATCGGATCGTACTGCATGTCCCACATCACGCGGTGCATCCCCGCGCGCGTCGAGATCGTCATCTGCGGCGCCGGCCAGTAGAGCGGCAGGCCGCAATCCGGTGCGTTCGGCGTCTTCTGGCAGAGCGTGTTGTATGCGACGGGATCGACGGCCGGATCGGGATTGCGAGCAGGCTCGTCGCTCGAATAGGTGCGAACGACTTTTCCACCCGCGCCGAGGATCTCGACCTTCACCGTGCCTGCAGCATCACCCGCGAGGTAGTAATCGATGATCGCGCCCGGCGGCGGATTCTCTCCGGCCGGAAGTTCCGGCGGCCACGGCGTGGGATCGTTCGTACCCCAGCGCACCCTGACCGCGGGTTCCGGCTTGAACAAATAGGCAGCCGTCGCCGCCTTCGCCTCGGCGTACTGCCGCAGCGGCGTCACGTCGTCGAGAATCCAGAACCCGCGCCCGTGAGTTCCCGCAATGAGATCGGCGCACATGCACGTGCTGTCGTCCTTGATCGCGATGTCGCGCACCGAGATCGCCGGCATGTTCAGCCGGAGCGACTGCCAGTGGTCGCCGTCGTCGAACGAGACCCACACCTGCGTGTCGCTCGCACCGTAGAGCAGTCCCTTCTTGCGCGGATCTTCGCGGATCGAGTTGACGGCCGCGCCGGGCGTGATGCCGTTGTTGATCTCCGTCCACGTCTTGCCGCCGTCGTGCGTGCGGAAGAAATGCGGATTGAGATCGTCGATACGCAACGAGTTCGCGGCGATGTACGCGGTCTGCGTGTCGAAATGGCCGGCGTCGAGATTGAAGATTCGCTCCCACGGTTTCACCGAGGGCGGCGTCACGTTCGTCCACTTCGCGCCGCCGTCCATCGTCACCTGCACCACGCCGTCGTCGGTGCCGGCCCACAGGACCTTGATGTCGCGAGGCGAGGGCGAGAGCGCCGTGATCGAACCAGCCGGAGCCGGAGTGACGGCGCTCGCGTAGTGTTGTGCCGTCGCCGGCACATCCCACGTCGACCGCGCGAGATCGCCGCTGATGCGAGTCCAGTTCTTGCCGCCGTCGGCCGTCTTGAACACGGCGGCGTTGGCGTAGAACATCGTCTTCCAGTCGGTGGGCGACCACTCGATCGGCATGGTCCTGACGTTTCGCGCGAACCCGGTGAGGTCCGGCCCTACGTTCGTCGTTTGTCCCGTGATGCGGTCATAGAGCGAGACGCCCGATCGCGCGCTGCCGAACACGCGGTCGGCGTTCTTCGGATCGGGCGCGGCTTCGCCGTACTCCTGGATGTTCACCGGGTGCCAGTCGTGGAACGTGATCTCACCGTCGTTCGACCGGCTGTCCACGCACGCCGAGCCGGAGTCCTGCTGTCCGCTGCAGACGCGATACGGGAACGAGAAGTCGGTGCTCACGTGGTACATCGCGGCCGTCGGCTGGTTGTACCAGTTGCTCCAGCTCGCGCCGCGATTCGCGGATACCACGCCGCCCTGGTCGCTGACGACCAGGATGATATTGGAGTTGTTCGGATTGACCCACGCCTTCTGGTAGTCGTCGCCGCCCGGGGCGCCGCGCACCGCCGACCACGTGAGGCCCGCGTCTTCGGTACGCCAGAACACCGTCGAGGCGCTGTACACGACGTTCGAGTTGTTCGGATCCACGACGATGGTCGGCAAGTCTCCGCCGCCGATGCGAATCATCGGGCGGCCGTCCTGCGCGCGCGCCGGCGCGTTCGGCGCCGCCCCCGCGTCGTACGTCGCGAGATGCCAATGCTCGCCGCCGTCGACCGACTTGTAGAAGCCGACGCCGCCGCCTGCACCGCCCCGCCCGCCGCCGCCCGGAGCCGCGGCCGCGGCGACCGTCGCATAAATCACCTTCGAGTTGCTCGTGGCGATCGCGAGGTTCGCCTGCGAAACCACGGGCAGCCCTTCAGTCAGCTTCTTCCACGTCGTTCCGCCGTCCGTGGACTTGAAGATGCCGCTGGTCTCGCCGCTCGTGCCGAACGCGCCGGCTTCGATGAAGCTCTGCTGCTGCTGCCAGAGCGTGGCGTAAACCGTATTCGGATCGCTCGGGTCCAAACGAACGTCGTTGCCGCTGGTGTACTCGTCCTTGTACAACACTTTCTGGAACGTCTCACCGCCGTCGGTCGAGCGGAAGATTCCACGCTCGGCGTTCGGCCCGTACGGATGACCGAGCGCCGCGACGAATATCCTGTTCGGGTCCTTCGGATCGACGTCGATCATCGCGATCATCTGGCTCTCGCGGAGTCCGAGATGCCGCCAGCTCTTGCCGCCATCCGTGGACTTGTACACGCCGTCGCCGACCGAGAGATCGGGCCGGATGATGCCCGCGCCCGTGCCCACGTAGATGATGCTCGGGTTCGACGGTGCCACCGCGATCGCACCTATCGAGCCGGTCGGTTCGTGATCGAACAGCGGCTCCCAATTCGAGCCGTAGTCGGTCGAGCGCCACACGCCGCCGTTGTCGAACCCGATGTAGAACACGTTCGGCTGGCTCGGCACGCCGGCCAGCGCGCGCGCACGGCCCGCTCGCGTCGGGCCGATCTGGCGCCAGCGCATCGCGGAGAAGAGATCGGGAGACTGGGCCGTCACCGCTGCACCGGATACGGCGGCCAGTCCGGCAAGAATGGCAAGTCGGGCAATGAATGCGCGCACGAAAGGGCTCTCCTTTACTAAGGACACCAACATCCAGGCGACTCGAACGTAGTTTAAGGCAATGGACGAACCATCGTTAGGCACGAAGCCCGGGAGCCAGTGGCTCCGGAACAATCTCGTGACCCTGGGCTCGGCGGCCGTATTCACCGTCTACTCCGCGGGCTATTTCCGCACGCGCGAGGCGGCGGATCGTTTCGCCGGAGAGTCGGTGCAGCGGCGTGCGGCCGTGGCAGCGCCGCCGGTGACGAACGCGCACACCGTCGACGCGCGGGACGGAGAGGCCGCACATTCCGGCTCGAGCCTCCCTGTCATGCGGCCGTCATCGTCCACAGCGGCCGGAGCGCACGCGAACAGCGCTCCCGCGAACAAGACTGCGGCGACCGTGAAACCCGTCCCCGGCACGCCCGCCGCGCCCTCGACAATATCGGCACCCGCTGCCGCCGCCGACGCTCCGCCGTCTGCCCCGGCCCCCGCCTCTCCGGCCGTCGACTCGGCCGCGGCCGCAGCCGAAAAGAACGAAGAGAGCAACCCGCTCAAGGACGGCACCTTCTACGGCTGGGGCACTTCGCGCCACGGTGATATCCAGGCATCCGTCGAAATCAAGAACGGAAAGATCACCGGCGCGTACATCTCGCAGTGCCTCACCAGGTACTCCTGCTCCTGGATCTCCATGCTCCCACCGCAAGTGATCCAGCGCCAGACCGCGGAAGTCGATTACGTGTCGGGCGCCACGCAGAGCAGCAACGCGTTCTACTACGCGATTGTGGAAGCGCTCAAACAGGCGAAGTGAGCGACGTCTACGTCCACACCATCGCACCGATGGGGACGGTCGTCACGATTCAGGTCGTCGGTCACGGAGAGGATGAGACCCGGCGTGCGGAGCGTGCGGAATGCGTCGCGCGCGCGGCCGCCTGGTTTCACAGCATCGAGAAGTGTTGCAGCCGCTTCGATTCCGAAAGCGAGCTGCGACAGCTGACCGATCAGGTCGGCACGCCGGTGACAGTGAGTCCCATGCTGTACGAGGCGATACGTTTCGCGCTCTCGGTGGCGGAGGAGAGCGCCGGCGCGTTCGATCCGACGGTCGGCCAGCGGATGGAAGCGCGTGGATTCGATCGCAACTACCAGACGGGGCAGGTCGCGTCGTCGGGCATCGCATCGAGTTTCCTCGACGGTGTCTCCTGGCGCGATGTGCTTCTCGACGCCGGGGCGCAAACCGTGACGCTGCTCAAGCCACTCGTGCTCGATCTCGGCGCGGTCGCGAAGGGTCTCGCCGTCGATGTCGCCGCCCGCGAACTCGCGCCCTTCGAGAACTTCGCCGTGGACGCCGGTGGCGACCTCTACCTCGGCGGGCACAACGTCGACGGAGAGCCCTGGTCGGTGGGCATTCGCCATCCCCGGGAGAATTCGTTGATCGAGACGCTGCACGTTTCGAACACCGCGGTCTGCACCTCCGGCGACTACGAGCGGAAGAGCGCAACCGACGAGCGTGTTCACCACATCATGGATGCGCGCACCGGAGAGTCCGCCGCGGAACTCGCGAGCGTGACGGTCGTCGCGCCGTCCGCGATGGTGGCCGACGCGCTCGCGACGGCGGCGTTCGCGCTCGGACCCGCGGACGGACTTCGGTTTCTCGAGCGTCAGGGCGTGCGCGGCCTGATGGTGACGCCGTCGCTCGAACGTCTCGAGACGGGCAGCCACCCGTGACGGACCCAGCGATCGCCGCGCCGCGCCCCCTGCGCATCACGCTGAAGCGTTTCTTCCGGGCACCGAAGGGCATGCTGATCCTGCTGCTCGCGATCCTCGCGATCACCGCCGCATTCGGTTCCGGCTTCGCGCTCGTCGCGCCCGTCGTGCTCGGCGGCGTGCTCGGCGCCGTGATCGTCGACGCGCCAATCCTGCGATATCGCGAGGGCGAGTGGACCGTTCCCGACGGCGCGATCCTCACGGGGTTGATCGTCGCGATGGTGTTGAGTCCCATGGAACCGTGGTACGTCGCGGCGATCACCAGCGCGATCGCCGTGTTCAGCAAGTACCTGATCCGCGTCGGCAGGGCGAACGTGTTCAACCCCGCCGCCCTCGCGCTAGTCGCGACGTTCTACTGGTTCAACACCGGCCAGAGCTGGTGGGGCGCGCTTCCCGAGATCACGCCGCTCGCGCTGGTGCTCCTGTTCGCCACGGGAATCTTCATCACCGACCGCGTGAACAAGATCCCGCTCGTGCTTTCATTCCTCGGCGCGTACTACCTGCTGGTGACGATCACGGCGTTCGCGGGGCAGCCGGCGAAGGTCGCCGAGTTGTATCGCCCGCCCGATCTGCACGCCGCGCTGTTCTTCGCGTTCTTCATGGTGACCGATCCGCCGACGTCACCGCCCAAACAGCGCGATCAGGTCGTCAACGGCGTGATCACCGCGGTGGTGAGCTACGCTGTGTTCGAGCTGATCGGGGCGGCGTACTTCTTACTTGCGGGGTTGCTCGCTGCGAACGTTTGGGAGGCTTGGAGACGGTGGAGATCAAAGGCTGTCTGACGCACGACGATGGAAGATCGAAGATGGACGATGGAAGATCGCTCTACCGCCTCCACCTTCAATCTTCCATCATTGTTCACTCCCCGGGATGATAGGCACGCTCCGTATGCCCCTTCAGCTGACTCTTGTAGAAGTACACCTCCCTCAAGTTCCCCGTCGCGTAGTTCTGCGCGCCGTCGTTGAAGTGCTTCGATTTCGGATCCCCGCTCTCGCCGCCGGCTGAGACCGCCCTCGCCCGCACGCTGTCGCCGAACTCCACCACGGCGACGAAGCTGTTCCCCGACGTGCCGTACCACTTTTTCGTGCCCGGATACGCGCGCGCCCCGAACGACGCGAGCGAGCCCCACCGCGCTGAGGCGAACCCGACCGGGATGCTGGGCTTCGCGTCGTCGAACTGCTGCACGATGTCGCCGTTCACTCGCTGGAAACGGTTGATGTCGCCCCACGGCGTCTTCCACTTGCCGAAATCCGCGGCGAGCTTGTCCGCGGCGGACGCGAGGGATTGCAGCAGCACGTCTCCCGACGCGCCATGCTCGATGTACGCATCGGAGCTCATGCCCGCGCGGCGCGCATCGGCGCTCACGCGACGCGAAACATCCTCACCCCAGAACACCGCGAGCGACGTGGCGACGGACGGCACCGCCCACCGGTAGTCCCACGCGCGCAGCACGGCGATCTGCTCGGCCAGTTTCGCCTTGAGCGGGTTCGACGCCGGCGCGTCGTCATATGCCTTGAGCAGCGGCGGGATCATCCGCTCGAACGACGGCAGGTAGCTGTCGTATGCCGTGGAGACCAGCGAGTTCAGCGTGAAGTCCTTCTTCCCCGGCAGCACCTTCAGTGCGTGATAGCCGCGCGGGCTCTCCTCGCGCCCGGTCTCGACCCATGCCGGGAAATCTTCCTTCTTCTGGCTGCTCGGACCCGCCGCGGACCAGGGCCAGTTGTTCGAGTTGTAGATGAATCCACTGGCAGGATTCAGGAGGAGCGGGCTCTCCTTCACCGAGAGCAGGCCCTGCCATTCCGTCGCAGGGTCGCTGCCGTCCACCGGCTTCGACCAGTCGAACCTCGGATCGCGCTTGGGGATGAAGTTGCCGTGGAAGTAGGCGATATCGCCGTCGGCGTCCGCGAAGATCGTGTTGTTCGACGAGTTGGTGTGCAGTTCCATCGTCTGTGCGAACGACTTGTAGTCCCTCTGCTTCGTGCGCGTGTACGACTGCGTGAGCGCTTTCACCTGCTCCTGCATCATCTTCACGGCCACCCACTTGCCGTCGGCCTTTCGCACGATCGGGCCATGGCTGCTGTAGTACACGGTAAAATCCTTCTTCGACATCCCGGTCGCGGTCTTGTAGGGCACGCTGATCGTGACGGCGGTCAGCGGGCGCTCCCCGGCGCCGTACTTGTACACGTAGCCGTCGCCGTTCTTCGTCACCGTTTCGGCGTAATCGGTCTGGTCGTTCACGCCGCTCGTCGTGTGCATCCATCCGGTGCGTTCGTTGAAGCCCTGATAGATGAAGAACTGTCCCCACGTCACCGCGCCGTAGGCGTTCAGCCCTTCGTCGCTCGTGACCTGCACTTCGGAGCGGAAGAAGAACGACGTGTGCGGGTTGATCAGCAGCAGCGCGTGGTGGTTCAACGTGTTCGACGGCGCGATCGCGATGCCGTTCGAGCCCGACGGTTCCTTGTAGAAGTCCTCATCGTCCAGCGGCGAGGACTCGCTCGAAGGCGTGCCGCCGCCGTACATCGCTGCGAGCTGATTGAGATTCACCTTTTCGATGTCGCCGCCGATGCTCCCCTCGCTGAAGGTGAGCGCCATCCAGGGTTCGAACTTCTTGATGACGCGCGGCTTCACCTCGGGATGCTTGTACAAATAGAAGTTCAAGCCGTCGGCCCAGGCGACCATGAGCTTCTGCAGCCACGCGGGACTCGCGGCGTACTTCACCCTCATCGAGTCCGGATTGATGAAGAGCTTCATCCGCAGGTCGCGGTAGACCTCCTTCTCGCCTTCGGCCTCCGCGAGCCGCCCCATCGAGTTGATGAAGTTCGTCTCGACGCGGTTGAAATCGTCCTCCGCCTGCTCGTATATCAGGCCGAACACCGCGTCCGCGTCCGTCTTCCCGTACACGTGCGCGATTCCCCAGTCATCGCGGGTGATCGTGACGCCCTTCGCCTGCTTCTCCCAGGACGCGACGTTCGCCGGGGTCTGCGCCGCCGCATTGGCGCCGATCGCCAGCGTGAGAATGAGAATGAGCTTCTTCATGCAAGCACCGCCGTTGAAATGTCCGAGTTGCCGTCCGCCGTCTGTCGTCCCAGCTGCCGTCCACCGTCCGTCGTCTGCCGTCCTCACATTTTCGTCTTTACAGCCAGCGCTCGAACCAACTGGTCCAGGAATGAGAGGCCGTCATAGTACGACTTCACGCGGATCTTCTCGTCGCGGCCGTGCATGTTCCGCTCTTCGCCCTCGTAGAACAGTCCGCTCACGCCGAACGTCGGGATTCCCACTTCGCGCAGGTACTTCCCGTCCGTCGCGCCGGTGCTCATGACCGGCACCACCGGGATGTTTCCCCACATCTTCTTCGTGACCGCGGAGACGGCGCCGAGGAACTCGGCAGGAACGGCACTGGGCGGAGCACCCACGACGCCCGTCTGGGCCGGTCCCATCATGGTCAGCTTCACGCCGGTGTCGCCGATCACACGCTCCAACGTCGACTTCACGTACTCGTACGTCGACGTCGGCTCCACGCGGCAGTTCACGTTCGCGGTGGCGGTCTGCGGCAGCGCGTTGTACGCGTGCCCGCCAGCGAGGCGCGTCGCCACGCACGTCGTGCGCAGGATCGAGTGGTAGAACGCGTCCTTCGCGAGGACGGCATTCGCCGTGGCGTCTTTCCTATTCGCGACGATCGCCCGCATGGCGGCGGCAACCTCGGGTTTCGGCTGCGCCTTGGACGCCTGGGTGAGGAACGCCGTCGTGACGGGATTCAGCACCACGGGAAATTCGAAACCGCTGATCTTCACCAGCGCCTTCGAGAGCTCATAGATCGCGTTGTCGGGGCGCGGCATGCTCGAATGGCCGCCGGTGTTCAGCGCAGTGAGCGTGAAGTTCACGGAGACTTTCTCCGCGGCCTGCACCGCGTTCGTGACCGGTTTCCCGTTCACCAGCGCGCCGTCGCCGCCCTCATTGATGGCGTACTCCGCGTCGATGAGATCCTTGTGCTCCCTGGCGAGCCAGTGCGCGCCGTTGGCGGCTCCGCCTTCTTCGTCGGCCGTCAGAGCGAGAATGATGTCGCGATCCGGCACCACGCCCTCCTGCTTCATCCAGAGCAGATTGGTGGCGAAAATCGATGCCATCGATTTGTCGTCCGACGTTCCGCGCCCCAGGAAGAACCCGTTCTCTTCGTTGAGGACGAACGGGTCGCGCGGCCAGTCCGCCCGCAGCGCCGCCACCACATCGAGGTGCGCCAGGAGGAGGATCGGCTTCGGCGCGCCCGCTCCGCTGCGTCCATGGTAGCGCACCACCAGATTGCCCTTGGTCGGAGCGCCGGGCGGGATCAGCACGTGCACGTCGCTCGCGGGAAAACCAGCGGCCTTGAACCGCGCCGCCAGCGCCTCCACTGCCTTCGTGACCGATCCCACGGAATCGACCGTGTTGATCTCGATCAGCTCCTTGTAGACCTCGCGCGCAAGTTTCTCATGCGGCGTGGATTGCGCGTCGGAACGGATCGACGCGAGGAGGAGAAGAACGGCGACTACGGACGACCGGCGCATGGGATACCTTGGTGGGGGATTTCAGTCTTTAACATACCTCTTATACGCCTATGCCCGCATCGACTGCTGAAGGCATTCTCGATCCGGCCGACATTCGAAATCTCGTGATCGCCGACTGGACGGGGCGCGACGCTGCGCGCGTCGAGGAGCACGTGCGGGAGCTCGAGGCCGAGGGCATCCCCCGCCCGCCGCGAACGCCGATGTTCTACCTGCTCTCGGCATCGCTGCTCACGACCGCCGCGCGCATCACGGTGGTCGGCGGCGCGACGAGCGGCGAGATCGAATGCCTCCTCGTTTCACGCGATGACGGCCTCTGGGTCGGGCTCGCGTCCGACCACACCGATCGCGCGCTCGAGCGCACGAGCGTCGCGAAGTCGAAGCAGGTATGCCACAAGCCGGCCGCGAGATTGCTTTGGCGGTTCAGCGACGTCGCACCGCATTGGGACCAGCTCGAGCTGCGCTCGTTCATCGAGATCGATGGAAAGCGGTCGCCGTATCAGGCGGGCACCGCCGCGGCGATGCTGCCCCCCGAGGCGCTCGTGAAGGACTTGATCAGCCGCGGCGGATCGTTCGAACCTGGATCCGCGATGTTCTGCGGAACGCTCGCCACGCTGTCCGCCATCCGGCCGTCGCCGCGATTCGAGATGGAGTTGCACGACCCCGTGCTCGGCCGCACCATCCGCCACGCGTATCGCGTGCACGACTGCCCCGAGTCGCTATAGCACCGTGAGCGAGTCGGCGATGGGCTCGGCGCAGCTCGAACTCCGTCGCGCGACCGTCCGCAAGGTCTCGTGGCGCCTCCTGCCGCTCCTGTTCGCGCTGTTCATCGCGAGCTTCCTCGACCGCACGAACCTCGGCGTCGCCTCGCTCCAGATGAACCGCGACCTCGCGCTGAGCGCGACGGCGTACGCGTTCGGCGCGGGCGTTTTCTATTTCGGCTACGCGTTGTTCGAGGTCCCGAGCAATCTCATCCTCGCCCGCATGGGCGCGCGAGTGTGGATCGCGCGCATCGCCATCACGTGGGGAATCGCGGCGGGCGCGATGATATTCGTGCGCGGTACGACGAGCTTCTACGCGCTGCGGTTCCTGCTTGGACTCGCCGAGGCGGGATTCTTCCCGGGCATCGTCTGGTACCTCGGCCGCTGGTTTCCCGAGCGCGAGCGCGCGCGGGCGATGTCGTGGTTCATGATCGGCATTCCACTCGCGGGCGTGATCGGAGGCCCGCTCGGTGGTGCGCTGCTCTCGCTCAATGGCCGCCTCGGCCTCACAGGGTGGCGATGGCTGTTCCTGGTGGAGGGTGCGCCGCCGATACTGCTTGGCATTTTCGCTCTGACCTATCTCACCGATTCGCCGGAGAAGGCGACATGGCTCACGCCGGAGCAGCGCGGGTGGCTCGTCGGCGAGATGCATCGCGAGCGCGCGGCCGGAGCGAGCGCGGAGCGCGCCGACGTGAAGCGGTCGCTCGTCTCCGGCGTGACCTGGACGCTCGCGCTGCTCTATCTGTTCGCACTGTCCGCCGAGCTCGGCCCGATCTTCTTCGGCCCGATCCTCGTGCGTGACGCGCTCGCGCTCGGCGACGCGGGAACGGGGTTTGTGATGGGAGCGATCGGCGTCGCGGGCGTGGCGGGGATGCTCGCGAACGGCTGGCACTCCGATCGCACGGGAGAGCGATACGTCCACAGCGCGGCGCCGCTCGTCGTGGTCGCCGTTGGATTCGCGATGATCGCGATTGGCGGTCCCGCGTGGACACTCGGCGGGCTGGTCACCGTGGCGATCGCGATCAACGCGTTCCTACCCGCGTTCTGGTGCATTCCGTCGGCGATGTTCACTGGAACGGCGGCAGCCGCGGCGATCGCGCTGATCAACTCGATCGGGAACCTCGGCGGCTACCTCGGGCCGACGTTGCTCGGCAAGGCAAAGGATGCCACGGGAAGCTATTCGACCGGCATGCTCATCCTCGGCGCTCTCGCGCTCGCCGCTGCCGCGATGACCATGCTGTTGCGGTCGCAGTTCCCCCAAAAGCTTTTTGCAGCTGTCTATCCGCGTGTATCCGTGGAAAAGCAGTTGTAGTCCATTACGACGCCAGTTTCTTCCTTGCATACGGGCGCACGAACGCCGCAGGTGGATTGTGCGCCGTGGCGAAATCGTAGGCCTTCTGGTAGAACTCCTTCGCTTTGTCCTTCTGTCCGAGCTTCTCGTACGTGATCGCGAGCAGGCAGTGGAAGAACGGATCCGTGGTGTTCCCCTGCAGCGAGATCGCCTTCGTGAGATCCGTTTCGGCAGCCTTCAGGTCGCCCGTGTAGAGCGCGACGTATCCGGTCAGGTACGGATAGTACCGCTCCTGCTGCACGGCCATGGCCTTGTCGCCGTCGAGAACGGCACGGGCCGCCACGACCTGCTTTTGCGCCTCGGCCTTGTTTCCGCGGCGCGCCGCGAGACGGGCGAGCGCATGCGTGAGCCGGAAATCCCAGAGGCTCTTGGGGTGCGTCCGGGGCTCCGGCTCCTTCAGTCCGAGCTCGGTGCCGCGCCGATAGTAGCGTTCCGCCGTGTTGAAATCCCCGGCGTCGATGCAGACGCGCGCCGCTTCGTTCGCCATTTCGCCTTCCTGATAGAACGCGTTCTGCGGCTCGGCCTGTTCGCGCGTGACCCAGTACGCGATCACGAGCTCTTCGGACTTCGCCGCGCTCGCGCAGTCGCCGTCGAACGCATACGACATTGCGAGCGCACGCTGCGATTCGGCTTTGGCGGCCGGATCGGGAGCGCCGTCGATGAGTCGCTGCAGAATTGCCCGCGCTTGCGGCGTGGATCCTTCCGAGTCGAGACGCGACGCTTCCCGCAGGCTGTCGGCGCGCGGCGTGCGCGGACCGCCGCGCTGTGCGAGCGCGATCGAGGGCGCCGCGAGCAGAACGAGGACGGCGCCGAGCCGGCGACGCGAACGAGAGGACGATAGAGCGGCGTTCATATGCACTCCTTCAGAGACTGTAGATCGTGACCGACGTGTCGTCGAACGTCTGCTTGACCTTCCCCTTCGGCAGCACATGCGTCTTCGCATGCTCCACCGCGAGTATGCGCGAGAACTTCTTCTCGCGCCACGAATCGATCACACGGTCGAGCATCTTCGATTCATACGGCGGGTCCACGAACACGATATCGTAGCTGTCCGGCCCAAGCGCGCCCGCGAACGGCAGGGCATCCCGCTTGAACACACGCGTCTGCTTCAGCATGCGTAGAAGGGCGATATTCGCCTTCAGCGCGTGCAGGCTCGACGGCCGCGTCTCGACGAAGTCCGCACTGCGTGCGCCCCGCGACATCGCCTCGAGTCCGAGCGCGCCCGTGCCCGCGAAGAGATCGAGCACGCGGGCGCCCTTCACATCCGAAGCGAGCTGGTCGAGCAGCCACGATCGCACGCCCTCGGCGGTCGGCCGCACGCGGAAGTCGTTTGGTGATGTCAGATCCCGACCTTTGAATTTTCCCCCAACGATTCTCAAGAATCCGCCTGCCTCCTCATGGTCCCCGGGAAGATACCGCGCTGCCGCTCGAGCGCGCCAACGAGTCGGTCCACCGGGTAAATTCGGCGAATGGAAATTGGCATGTATTCATTCGCCGAAACGACGGCCGACCCCGCCACGGGCGTGGCGGTCGGCGCGGGCCGCCGGCTCCGCGACCTCCTCGAGGAAATCGAGCTCGCCGATCAGGTCGGCCTCGACGTCTTCGGCGTGGGCGAACATCATCGTCCAGACTTCGCCGCCTCCTCGCCCGCCATAGTGCTGGCGGCTGCGGCGGAACGCACGAAGCGAATTCGTCTCACGAGCGCCGTGACGGTGCTCAGCTCCGACGATCCCGTACGCGTGTTCCAGGATTTCACCACCATCGATCTCATCTCGGGCGGGCGCGCGGAGATCATGGCCGGCCGCGGATCGTTCATCGAGTCGTTCCCGCTGTTCGGGTACGATCTCGACGACTACAACGAGCTGTTCGACGAGAAACTCGACCTGCTCCTCAAGCTCCGCGAGAATTCGCGCGTGACGTGGTCCGGCCGGCATCGCGCGCCGCTGAAGGATCACGGCGTGTATCCGCGGCCGGAACGCGAGATTCCGCTCTGGATTGCGGCCGGCGGCTCGCCGGAGTCGATGGTTCGCGCCGGCACGCTCGGCCTGCCGATGGCGCTCGCGATCATCGGCGGCGAACCCGAGCGATTCGTGCCGCTCGTGGATCTCTATCGTGAGGCCGCCATTCGCGCGGGGCACGACCCGGTCCCGCCGGTGAGCATCAACTCGCACGGCTGGATCGCGGACGATTCACAGCAGGCCGCCGACGAGTCGTATCCGTCGTTCGCGGAGGTGATGAACCGCATCGGACGCGAACGCGGCTTCCCCCAGCTCATCCGCGCGCGCTTCGAGGCCGATCGCGGTCCGCGCGGATCGCAGCTCGTCGGCAGCCCGCAGCAGGTGATCGAGAAAATCCTCTACGAACGCGAACTGTTCGGCAACGATCGCTTCCTGCTGCAGATGACCGTCGGCGCGATGCCGCATGCGAAGGTGATGCACGCGATCGAGCTGCTTGGTACGGTGGTCGCGCCGGCGGTGCGAAAGGCGACGGCGGCACCTACTTAGGCTTGCGCAGCCGCATCAGTCCCTCCTGCGCGACCGAAGCAACGAGATCGCCGGCGCGCGAGTAGACCGCGCCGCGCACGAATCCGCGCGCGCCCGTCGCCACCGGACTGTCCATCGAGTAAAGCAGCCACTCGTCCGCGCGGAACGGGCGGTGCAGCCAGAGCGAATGATCGAGCGAGGCGAGCTGCAGTCCGCGCGTGCGGTATCCTATGCCGTGCGGTTGCAGCGCCGTGGTGAGCAATCCGTAGTCCGACGCGTACGCCAGGATCGCCTGGTGGATCCACGGGTCCGGCGGCAGCGCGCCGATCACGCGGAACCACACGTGCCGCGTGGGCTCGCGCGGCTCGGGATTGAACGGATTGAGGGGAGCCACGGGGCGGAAATCGATCGGCCGGTCCTGGGTTATCACCGGCCGGAGGGGTTCCGGGATCTGGTCCGACATCTCGCGAATGAGGCTCAGCTCCGGCGCGAGCGTCTCGGGATCGGGAACCATCGGCATCGCCGGCTGGTGCGAGAATCCGTCCTCGGCAATGTGAAACGACGCCGAGAGATTGAAGATCGCCTGTCCGTGCTGGATCGCCGTGACGCGCCGGGTGGTGAAGCTCGACCCGTCGCGCAGCCGGTCGACGAAATACACGATCGGCGCGCTGAGATCGCCGGGGAGAATGAAATACCCGTGCGCCGAGTGCGCCTCGCGCTCGCCGTCCACCGTTCGGCGCGCGGCCACCAGCGCCTGCGCGAACACCTGACCGCCGAATACGCGGCCGGTGCCGAGGTCGCGGTTCTGGCCGCGGTAGATGTTGACCTCGAGGGGTTCGAGGTCGAGGAGGGCGAGGAGGGTTTCGGTGGATCCGGACATGGGAGAACTATACCCAAATCGACGACGGACAAACTCAANNAAAGGCTGACAGCTGCCGTCTGAGAGCGTTTAGTTTGCTGTATGCCCACTCCGTCTCCATATCGTTCTCTCCCCGTCGAGCGCCGTCAATCGCTCGTCCTCCACGCGATATCCATTTCCCGCGAGGCCCGTGCGCTCTACACCCAGCGCCTCATCTCCCGCGGCGGCGGATTCCGTGCCGTCACGCTGAATTCCTGGCCCGCGGACAAGCTCGCCCGTGAGATCGTGCGAATGAAAGCCGAACAGCCGCAGGATGAACTCGACCTGCTGCACTTGCTGTACGTCCAGCTCGAGCCGATGATCCAAATCGACTTCCTCGATGCCGCCGGTGTGGCGCACGAGAAAGGCGTGATGCCCGATGACCTGCAGCCGCCATTCGCGGACGAAGCGGCCGTGCGGCTGGCGGCCGCCAAGGTTCTGGAACAACATGGAGCCGACGGCGCGCGTTACCTGCACACACTGGCGCGCTACAGCGCCACAGGCTGGCCCGGAATTGACGCGGTGGTGGAGAAGCTCAACACGTAATCCCCTGGAGTTGATGCTCACATGACTTTCCTTCGCAGGCTCTCTCTCGCAGTCGCCGCCGCGACCTTCGCGGCGCTTCCGCTTGCCGCCCAAGGTGCAAGCGCCGGCGCGTCGTCCGATCCGAACATCGCGCGAATCTGGCGTCTCGGAATGGACAGCTCGCACGTGAAGCAGCTCGCGCAGGCGCTGTTCGACTCCGTCGGGCCGCGCCTCACCGGCAGCCCCGGCATTCTGGCGGCGAGCAACTGGGCGATCAACCAGTACAAGTCGTGGGGCATCGACGCGAAGCGCGAGAACTACGGCACGTGGCGNNGCCGAGGCGATCGTGCTGCCGCGGTTCAACGACAGCACCGAGTTCGTGAAATGGCTTCCACAGGCCAAGGGCAAGATCGTGATGGTCTCCCCGGCGTGGCCGACGTGCCGTCCTTCCGAAGACTGGTTCCGGTGGTCGACGCCTGAATCGATGGCGCGCATCGATACGGAGATCGCGCTCATGCAGCGTGATTGGGCGGCCATCACGGGCCCCGATGGAAAGCCCGACAGCACGAAGCTCTATCGCGGCACCGGCTACTCGCTCTCGCTCGGCACGGGCACGCTCGGCATGCGTCTCGAGAAGGCGGGAGTCCTCGCGACGGTCTCTTCGCGTCCCAAGATCGCGGGCTTCCCGAATCCGTTCCCGGCGGCCGCCGGCGGACGTGGCGGGCGCGGCGGTGGCGGACGCGGCGGCGCACCAGCGGGCGGTGCAAGCGATCGCGGCGGCGGTCCCGCGGCGAGCGTCGCAGCGGCAGCAGGCGGCCGCAGCGGAGCGAACGCGCCGCAGGGGAGCGGCGGCTGGGGCACGACGGAGATCTTCGAGACCTACAACACCGTCGCGCCGGCGGTGACGCTCGACTGCGAGGACTACGGCCTCGTCTTCCGCCTCGCAGAGAACAGGCAGAAGCCGATGCTGCGGCTCGAACTCGACGCGCAGCTCCTCGGCGAGCAGCCCGTGTTCAATACGGTTGCGACGATCAAGGGATCGGAGAAGCCGAACGAGTACGTGATGCTCTCCGCGCATTTCGACTCGTGGGACGGTTCATCCGGCGCGACGGACAACGGCACCGGCACCATGATGGCCATGGAGGCGATGCGCATCCTGAAGGCGGTGTATCCGCATCCGAAGCGCACGATCATGGTCGGACACTGGGCGAGCGAGGAGCAGGGGTTGAACGGCTCGACCGCGTTCACCGAGGATCACCCCGAGGTGATGAAGGGACTGCAGGCGCTGTTCAACCAGGACAACGGCACCGGCCGCGTGCAGTCGCTGTCGTCGTCGGGGCTGACGGACATCGGCCACCACCTGAAGTCGTGGTATTCGATGCTGCCACCGTTCTACACGGACAGCATGAGCAGCAACGTGGTGTCGTGGAGCTTCAACGACGTGCCGACGGGAAATCCGGGCGGGACGGATGGCGCGGTGTTCGCCTGCTTCGGCACGCCATCATTCGGCATGGGCGCGGTGAACTGGAACTACAGCTCGTACACTTGGCACACGAATCGCGACACGTACGACAAGGTCGTGATGGACGATCTCAAGCACAACGCGACGCTGGCGGCGATGCTCGTCTATCTGGCGTCGGAAGATCCGGACTTCATCAAGCGGGATCGTTCGCCGGGCACGTGGCCCGAGGGGTGGCCGGCGAACTGTGGGCATGTGCCGCGCAGCACCAAGCCGCGCCTCTAGAAATCTTGTGGACTACGGAGCCTCGGTGCGCCGCATAAGCGCATCGAGGCTCCATGGTCCCGGCCCCGCCGCGGAGATGTAGAGCCAGATGAAGCAGAAGAGCACTGCGAGCGTTCCCTGGTTGAGCACCGGCCAGAACCCGCGCACTGCGTGGCCCGTCAGGTAGGCATACGCCATCTCGCCCGAGACCAGGAACGCAACGGGACGAGTGAACAGGCCGGCGAGCAGCAGCAGGCCACCGAACGCCTCGAGGACCGCGGCGACGCCGATGAGCGATGCGACCTGAACGGTCGCTCCGTTCGGTAGGAGCGCGCCGGGCCACGCGAACAGCTTGGCCGTTCCGTACTCGATGAAGACGAACGCGGCCATGACTCGAAGGACACTCAGAAAGTAGGGCGTCCACGCGCTCCAGCGGCGCGCCAGATTCGATTCGCTCATTCCGTGCTCCATGCTCATACGGTGAGTCGCAGGTGATGCCTGCCGCGCGTCATCAGGCGCGCACCTCCAAAAGGTACTGCTCGAGCATGCGGGAGGGCGGTTATGCCTTTCCCTTCCTCGCGACCAGCTCGATCTCAACCCGCGCGCCCAATGGCAGCCCCGCCACCGCCACCGTCGTCCTGGCCGGATACGGCTTCGCGAACCGTCGCCCGTACGCCCCGTTCATCGCCGGAAAGTCGGCCATGTCCGTGAGGTACACGTTGCACTTGATGACGTCATCCATGGAAAGCCCCGCATCCCCCAGCACCAGCTCGAGGTTGTCGAACGCCCGCATCGTCTGCGCGTCGACGTCACCCTCGATCAGCTTCCCCGTCGCCGGATCGACCGGCGTCTGGCCGGAGAGGTAGAGCAGCTTGCCCGCCCACACTCCCGGCGAGTAGGGCCCGAGCGCGGCCGGGCCGAGTTTGGCCTCAACATGTTTGCGTGGCATCGGTGTCATCCTTGAGCGAATCGCTCGCTAGAGTGGCGTTTATGCACCACAATTATACCAGTCGCGCGCCGACTGCCGTCTGCCGTCCGTCGTCTGTCCTCTGATAAGGAGTATTCCGTGCGTATCGATCGTCGTCGCTTTCTCGAGACCGCTGCCGTCGGCGCGGGATCCCTCGCGCTCGCGTGCAATGCGAACGGCTCCAGCGGTGCGGCCGCGGGCGGCACGACCGAGCTGCCCGATGTCATCCGCGCGCTGAAGCCGATGAAGGATGGCGTCGTCCCGATCAGCGAGGACGAGCGCAAGGGACGGATCGCAAGAGCGCAGAAGCTCATGGCCGAGCAGAAGATCGACGCGATCTTCATGGAAGGCACCACGAGTTGCTTCTATTACACGGCCATGCGCTGGGGCCAGAGCGAGCGCACGTTCGGCGTGGTGATCCCGGCGAACGGCGCGATCTGCTACGTCGCGCCCGGCTTCGAGGAGGACCGCCTCCGCGAGCAGCTCAAGCCCGCGTTCGGCAATGAGGTACGCGTGTGGCAGGAGGACGAGAGCCCGTACGCCGTGATCGCCGGAATCGTGAAGGATCGCGGCCAGAAGCACCACCGCATCGGCGTGGAGGAGCGCGTGCGCTTTTTCATCGCCGATGGAATTCGCAAGGCAGCATCGGGCGCGGAGGTCGTCGACGCGACGCCGGTGACCGCGGGCTGCCGCGTGATCAAGTCGAAGGCTGAGATCGCGCTGATGCAGCGGGCGAACGACGTGACGATCGCCGCGTACAAGGCCGGCCTGCAGACGATGCGCGACGGGATGCCGCAGGACGAGCTCCAGCGCAACATCATGGCCGGGTTCACCGCCCTCGGGTTCCCCGGATTCGTGAGTGTGCAGTTCGGCAAGTACACCGCCCTCCCTCACGGCAGCGCCACGCCGCAGAAGCTCAAGGAAGGTGACGTGGTGATGATCGACGACGGCGTCCAGGTCGAGGGCTACGCGTCGGATATCACGCGCACCGTCGTGTTCGGGAAGGCGAGCGCGCGCCAGACCGAAGTATGGAACAAGGAGCTCGAGGCGCAGAACGCGGCGTTCAAGGCGATCACGATCGGCGCGCCGTGCGAAGGCGTCGACGCCGCGGCGCGGAAGGTGATCACCGACGCGGGTTTCGGTCCGGGCTACAAGATTCCGGGACTTCCGCACCGCACGGGGCACGGCATCGGTCTCGATGGCCACGAGTGGACGAACTTCGTGAAGGGGAATACGACGCCGATCGCCGCCGGCATGTGCTTCAGCGACGAGCCGACGATCGCGATACCGGGAGAGTTCGGGGTTCGCCTCGAGGACTGCGTCTATGTATCGGACGACGGTCCGCACTTCTTCTCGAAGCAGAGCATCGCGATCGACAAGCCGTTCGCGGACTAGCGACGACCGGGTCCGTCGCGCCGGGACCGCCACGGCCGCAGTCGTGGGATCACGACCGGCACGTTGATCCGGTAGTCGCGATATGCGTCGCCGAACCGAATCTCCAGGTCCTGCTCCTCGACCCATGGGATGTAGATCGAGTTCAGCGCCAGGAAGACGCACGCCCAGACGAACTGCGACTCGCTGCGCAGCAACATCGCCTCGGCAAACAGCGTGATGACTACCCCGGAAATCATCGGATGGCGCACGTAGCTGTACGGACCGGTCACGACGAGCTCGCGCGGGGGGTCCCACGGCGCGAGCGTGCCCTTCCCGTCCGTGGCGAATCGGCGCAGCGACGACACGAAGAGTACCACGCCGATCGCGAGCAGCACGACACCGGCCACTTGCACGCCTATCGCGATCGGTGAGTTTCCCAATCCGATGGACGTGCTGTTGCTGCGCGCGATCCACAGCGGCACGAGCACCGTAACCGTGAACGGCAACACCGCGATGGCGAACAGAGGGCGAATCAGCGTGCTCATGGAAAGAAGAACTCCCACATCGACCCGACGGCCGGAGCGCGGCGGGGCGGCTCGGCGTACGGATCCCGTCACTCCTCGCCGAAGAACTCGACGACTCCTGTTTCCACGGCATACTCCGCGCCGACGATCATGAGGCCGTTCTCCCTGATGAGATGCTCGAGCACCTCCGACCCATGCCGCAGGTGATCCACCGAGGCCTTGATGTTCGCGCGTGTCGCCTTCTTCACGAGCGCATCCGGGTCTCGCGCGAGATCCGTCCCAAGCAAGCCTTCGACGGAGGGCCGCACGCGCTCGACGATCGCGGACAGGTTGCGCGACTGGTTCTCCGTCGGGCGGCGCAGCTCCTCGAGCGTCGCCTCGATCGCCCCGCACTGCGAGTGGCCGAGCACGACCACCAGCCGCGTGTGGAATCGCTCCGCGGCGAACTCGACGCTGCCGACCTGCGACCGCGCGACGATGTTGCCCGCCACGCGAATGACGAACAGATCGCCAAGCCCCTGATCGAACACCAGCTCAGCCGGCACGCGCGCGTCGGAACATCCGAGTATGATCGCGAACGGCTCCTGCACCATCGTGAGCGCGGGACGCCGGGTGTGGCTCACGAACTCATCGGCGCTGCGCAGGTGGGCCGTGAACCGCGCGTTCCCCGCTTGCAATCGCTCGAGTGCTTCACGCGCTGGTATCATCGGTCTCGTGGGTTCCTGATGCTCATCGGATGCGCTTGCGGGGCACCCCGTTCACGGTTGGAAAGCGCGGATTCATCTTCTCGAGCGCCGCCACCAGAATCTTCGCCACAAGATAGTTGCGGTACCATTTATGATTGGCGGGAATCACGTACCAGGGTGCGTGCTTGCTGCTGGTGGCGGAAATGGCCTCGCCGCAGAACTTCGGGTAACGATCCCAGTAGGTCCGCTCGGTCAGGTCGTCGGTGCTGAACTTCCACCGCTTCTGCGGATCGTCGAGTCGGGCCTGGAGCCGCCGCCTCTGTTCGTCCTTCGAGATCGACAGGTAGAATTTCACGACTTGCGTGCCGTTGTGCACGAGCATTCTCTCGAAGTCGTTGATCTCGCGAAAGCGCTCGTCGGCCTCTTCGGCCGAAATATCGCGGTGGACCCGCGTGACCAGGACGTCCTCGTAGTGCGAGCGGTTGAAGACCCCGATGAGGCCCTTCGCGGGAACGTGCTGGTGAACGCGCCACAGGAAGTCGTGGGCGCGCTCGTCCGGCGTCGGTAACTTGAACGAAGTCACCTGGCATCCCTGCGGATTGAGCTCCCGCATGACGTGACGAATCGTCCCGTCCTTGCCGCCCGTGTCCATGGCCTGAAGGATGATCAGCAGGGAGCGTTTTCCTTCAGCGTACAGGCGCTCCTGGAGCGGGTCGAGCTTCCCGATCCACTCCTGCGTCTCCCTGAGCGCTTCCGCCTCGCTCTCGAAAGCGCCATGGTCGTCCGGATCTACATCGTTCCAGCGGAAGCGGCGTCCATGGGCGATGCGGTACTTCTTCATTTCCTTCATGCGGGCCTCGACGGTTCGTCAGGTCCTGAAGGTATCTCCCGGCGACGGCCGCGCCACCAGCGCGTTCGCCGAAGTCTCGATCGCATGGAGCAGGCGATTCACGCGTCGTCTGCTCGCCGGGCGATTCACGACCTCGAAACTCGCCGCCGCCTGCTCGCCAAGAAGGCGCTGCACGCCCCGCAAGCGACCGTTCAGGTTGGCGAGGTGCGGCGAACCTTCCGAAATACGTTCACGCAGCCAGCGCCTGAAGAGGTGCGCGTCGTGGATCCGTCCGAGCTCGTCCTGCAGCGACGCGAGTTGGGCAACAGCGGCGCCGGCCCGCCGCGCGACCCGCGGCGGGACGAACCGCCCCTCCGCGAGCGGCTCGAGCGCGTAGCGCAATCGCTTCGCTGCGATGCGCGCGAGGTGAAGGGCGCGCACGTCACCGACGCGCGTCGGTGCATCCAGGCGTTCGCGCAGCATGCTGGTCAACTCCAGCAGCGTCTGCGACAGCAATTCCCGCGTCGCCGGCACCGCCCGGCGCTCGCCGGCGTCGAGCGTGACGCGGTAGCGCATGAGGCGGCGTTGCAGCTGCACCGTAGCGCCGACAAAACGGCGATTCAGTTCTCGCCGGAGGTTCTGGTCGCCCGCGCGCCGCTCGCGACGGAGGTGCTGCTCCACCCACGCCACGCTTCGTCGGTCTGCACCTTCAATCCTGTCCCGCCGCTCGCTGATCCATTGAAGCCGGACCTCCGCGTCGCGGCTCACTCCAGCCGCCTCCGCCATGCGGGAGAGGCGACGGCGAATCTTCGGCGAAACACTGTCGTCGAGTAGGCTTCCATACGCGCGCATGACGCTGCGCAGCCTGCGGAGCGCGACACGAAAGTCGTGCAGTGCTTCGGCATCGTCGGGATCGTCGAGCCGCTTTCGCTCGACGATCAGGCCGCGGAGCCTCGTAAGCGCGAACCAGCGCGCTCCCTCGGGCGCTGGGCGGTCGAGCAGGTCGACGGGAAGCCTTTTCATATCACGCTTGTGGAAAGCCTCGGGGTAATTACGCTGTTACGGCTTCCATTTCAGCGAGTCCGCACTGAAGAAACCGAGATCCATTGGTCGGGCGCTCGCCCGCCGTCTCTCTCACCATCAGATACTCCGCAATGCCGCGCCATCAGGCAATGCCGGACGCATGCCACGGGGAAACCCCGAAGATCCGGCAGGCTCAGGGCACCGCCCGATAGCTGCAGCCCGCGCCCGAACAGCTGAGTGCCACGAACAGCTCCGACCGGATCAGCCAGCTCCCGGCGCGCTTCACCCACTGCGCCGAGTAGCGCCCGCCGATCACGGCGGGTCCGCCAGATGCCGCCGAGCTGTCCGACCCACGTGCCCGTCTCGAACGCGAGCGGAAAGCGACCGCTCACGTCGATGGTCGCCGGGTCGCGTTGATAGATGAGGCTCGAATCGCGGTTCCCGGCCGGCACGATCAGCTGCCGGTACGCGGTCCGCCCGTGCACATCCTGGCCGAGCGCGCGGCGGATCGTGACGTCTTCCGTCCAGAACGTTGCGGCGAGGTCGGCATCACCGGCGGCGATCGCGCGGTTCTGCTCCGCGCGTACTTCCCTGATCGCGCGCTCCTCGGCTGAACCCGCCGGAGCCGAGCCGGACTGCCGGTTCGAAGCGGCGAGCACACATCCACCGAGAAGAAGCTGGGCGACGATGCCCAGGGCGAACCGTGGTTGAACTCCCATCTTGTCGGCCCTCGAGTGACCGGTGTCAGTAATTCCCCTAGGCGTATCCCCGACTGCGAGGACCAGCAAAAGACCGTAGGATTCAGCCTATGACCCGAATCATGCTCACGGGGACGAGGAGGCTATATGGTCGATAATGCCGCAGGTAAGAACGGGCGCACGCCCGATTCGACGTGTTCGACGGCAGAGCAACTCACCGCGCTGCGTCAGGCCGTCAAGGATTGCTATTGCGGGCTGGGTCAAGCCTGCACTCACTGGGAGGAGATGACGCCCGAGGGCCGGGTGGCTTGCTCGCGTGACAAACGAGCGTACGTAGAGGCTCTCTGGAGGAACGGCACCGCCGCCTGAATAAAGCGGGCTGTTCTGCGAGCCATCATCGAGGTCCCGACCCGAATCGGAGACTCGCGGTTGCTGACCCGATCTCGAGGAGAAAGAAAAGGAACGCTCCGACAAAAGCGCACATTCCGGTGATGAACAGAACGACGATCAGCCCGGACAGCTGCCTGCCCAACGCAACTTCAGCGAACAAGGTTACGATCACGAGGCAGATGATGAGCGCGCAGGTCGTCGAGAGTGTGATGGCCGCATGGATGAACCCCGCTCGCTTCGCCAGATGCTGAAGCTCCGCTCGCATGTGCTTTTGCTTGACCTCCGCAGCGTCCGGCAACGTTTCGTCCAGTACGCGCGCGCGGTCGATAATGCGGCCCAGGCGGTTCGTGAGAACGGCGAGGACGGCGCCGACCGCTGACAGGAGAAACACGGGGGCGACAGCGAGCTGGATCCCATGCGCGATGTCGGTGATGCCGCTCGAGGCCTGCATGCGAACTCCTCCGGTCGAATGGAAATTATCGCGCACGGCTCGGAAACGACATCACCCCCGTACCAGGCCTCAGGCCGCGTAGCGCCAAATCGCGATCAGGTGACAAGTGGTTCCCGCGAGCACGAACAGGTGCCACACGAAGTGCGCGTATCGCAGTCGCTCCGCCGCGAAGAACGCGGTGCCTGCCGTGTAAGCGACGCCTCCGGCCAGGATGAGCGCCAGACCGGCGAGAGGCACGTGGAGCCAAAGTGGCCGAATCGCCACAACGAGCAGCCACCCCATTCCGAGATACAGAACCATCGAGAGCGTCGAATGGCCCTCCTTCCCCACGGTCTTCAGCAGGACGCCGAGAATTGCCAGCGCCCAGATGAGCACGACCAGCGTCCACCCCCAAGGCCCATGCAGAACGCCCAACAGGAAGGGTGTATACGTGCCGGCGATGAGCAGGAAGATCGCGCTGTGCTCGATGACGCGGAATACGCGCTTGCCTCCCCCGTGCGGGAGCGCGTGATACAACGTGGAGGAGAGATACAGCACCACGGCACTCGCGACGAAGATGCTGACGCCGACGACGAATGCGGAGCTGCCGACGCGCGCCGCATGGGCGATGAGCAGCGGGCTCGCCACGAGGATCGCCGCGAGACCGACGCCGTGACTGACGCTGTTGGCGATCTCTTCGCCAAGGGTTTGCCGGCGCTCGACGAGTTCTGCAACCCCGGGAGGCGGGTTCACTTCGGGGTTAATTGTGCCGCTATCGTCGCGAGGAACTCCCGATATCGCATCGGCTTCGCGATGTAGCCGTCGCAGCCCGCCGCGCGGATGCGTTCCTCATCACCCTTCATCGCCAGTGCCGTGAGGGCGATGACCGGAATGGCCTTGGTCGCTTCGTCCTGCTTGAGCAGCGCCGTCGCCTGGAGGCCATCCATACCTGGAAGTTGAATGTCCATCAGGATGAGGCCCGGCTGTTCATCGCGCGCCAAGGTCAGCCCGGCTTCCGCGTTCGTCGCGCCGATCACCGTGTGCCCCGCCGATTGGAGGAGGAACGTCGCCAACGACATGTTGGCCGCNNAGCGGTCGGCGTCGAAGTCGGCCTTCTCGATGATGGTCATCACCGAGCCTTGCAATTTCGCACGATCCTCGGCGGTGACCCGCTTGACCGTGACGATCAGAATCGGAATGCCGGCTGTCTCGGGATCTTCGCTGAGCGCCGCCACAACATCGAAACCGTTCACGTCCGGCATCATCAGATCGAGCACGATCAGGTCCGGCAGTTCCTGCCGCACGGTATCGATCGCGTCGCGGCCTCCGTACGAGCGCAACACTGTGTTGGCGAGGCCTGCCATGCGGACCGCGATGAGCTCCACCGCCATGGGATCATCGTCGACAATGAGGACCTTGAGCGACTTGCCCTGCAACACCGGAAAGAGCCCGAGCTCGACCAGCGTCTCGTACAGCTCCTGCCGGGAAATGGGCTTTTGCATGACCGCCGCGGCGCCGAGCGCGAATCCCTTGTTGCGATCCGCCACGATCGAAATGATCACGACGGGAATGTGCGCGAGTGCCGGCGTCTGCTTCAGGCGGTTCAGGAGTTCCCAGCCGTCCATGTTGGGCAACAGGACGTCCAGGGTGATCAACGCCACCGGCTGTTGCACCGCGAGCGCGAGCGCGGCCTCGGCGGAGGCCGCGTGCAGCACCTTGAATCCCTCCGCCTCGAGCTGTACCCGGATCAGATCCGCCGCCTTGAAGTCGTTTTCCACGACCAGCGCGATGCGCGCTCCATCGGGCACGGGCGCTTGTGATGCGACCGGCACCCTGGCCGGGGTGATCCCCTCTTCTCCCACCGTCCGGAGCGGCAGCCACACCGTAAAGCAGGAGCCCTGACCCACTTCGCTCGCCATCGCCACGGCGCCACCATGCAACTCGACGAGGAGTTTGACCATTGCCAACCCGAGACCGGTCCCCTCGAATTTTCGCGCCAGCCCGACGTCGATCTGGCTGAAAGGCTTGAACAGCTGCTCGAACCCCTCCGATGTCATGCCGATGCCGCTGTCGGTGACGCTGATCTCGAGAAACTCCGTGAACTCGTTGTCAGCCAACGGGAGGCTTCGGCCGGGCCAGGATCCGGTCAGCCGGCCGACTTCGGCACGCGGAACGCGGCCGGCGTGCAAGGTCACCTGGCCGTGGTCGACAGAGAACTTCACCGCGTTCGAGAGCAGGTTGTACACGATCTGCTTCACCTTGCGCGTGTCCGCCAGCATCAACCCCACGTTTTCCGCGACGTCCATGCTCAAGGCGATATGGTGGGTCGCGGCCTTCTCCTTGATGATGGAGAGGCTGTTGGCGAACAACGACGACACGTGCACCGGCTCCAGGTCGAGGACCATCTTGCCGGCTTCCACCTTGGACAGGTCGAGGATGTCGTTGATCAGGGAGAGGAGGTGCGTGCCGCTCCCGAAGATGTCGCCGATGAATCCGCGCTGCTGCTCCGTCAACTCACCGATCAGGCCGTCCCTCAGCACTTCCGAGAATCCGATGATGGCGTTCAGCGGCGTTCTCAGTTCGTGCGACATGTTGGCGAGGAACTCGGACTTCATGCGGCTCGCTTCTTCGAGCTCCGTGTTCTTCTGCTGGAGTGCCTGCTCGATGCGCTTCAGCTCCGTCATGTCGCGTGCCGTCGCGATCACGCCCTGCAGGCTCCTGTCGCGGTCGTGGAACGTGGTCGCGTTGTACGACACGACCGTGAGCTTGCCATCCCTGGCACGCGCGGTGAGTTCGTAGTTCGTGAGCTTGCCTTCGGCGAGCACCCGGCTGATCGACGCCTCGGCGCGGTTCGAATCCGTGAAATAGTTCTTGAACGGCGCGCCGATCAGTTCGTCGCGCGTGCATCCGGTGAGCGCCTCCGTCTGCTTGTTGACGTCGGTGATGATGCCGCGCGGATCGGTGGCCATCAGCGCGTCGATGTTGGATTCGATGAGGGAGCGCGTATAGAAGTGCTGGTCGCGCAGCCGCTGGTCGAGCTTCTTGCGCTCCTCTTCCACCTGCTGGCGCGCGGTGTTGTCGGTGCC
>PMYN01000102.1:0-179 GCA_003171215.1 Gemmatimonadota bacterium
CGCCAGCGACCGCGCGATGGCCAGCCCGATCCCCACACGCCCCCGGTCCGCGATCGAACCTTCCGGCCGGTAGAACGCATCGAACACCCGCTCGCGTTCGCTCTCCGCGATGCCCGGCCCCCGGTCAGAAACCGTGAACACGAGATCCGGCCCGTCGCGATGCGCGCCGAGCTCGACCG
>PMYN01000102.1:232-18161 GCA_003171215.1 Gemmatimonadota bacterium
GTGCTCGAGCGCCGCGCACTGCCGGATCGCCGCGCCCACCACATCCTCAGCCGCGTTGAGTTCCGGCGTGAACGACCACTTGCCCGCCCTCAATCGAGATAGATCGAGCAGGTCCGCCACCATGCGCGTGAGCCGGTCGACCTGCTCCTCGATCTCCACCGCGCGCGATGCAGCCGAGGCGCTGCGTCCTTTGGCCGGCGATGGCGCTTACTGGCTCTTCAGCCTGGGCTTGATCGGAGCCGGCATGNNAGCGGCGTGCGGAGATCGTGCGATACCGACGCGAGCACGAAGTCCTTCATGCGATCGCCCTCGCGCAGGGCGCGCACCTTCTCCGCGTCGCGCGACAGCTGTTCGTGCTCGGCGCTGAGCCGCGTGACTTCGTCGGCGTGACGCACCGCCGCGTCGCGGTCGCGCTGCGCGCGGTCGAGCAGCGCCGAGGCCACGATCGCCGTGACGAGAAACGCCGCGAGCGTCACGAGATCGACCGTCTTCGAGATCGTGATGTTGTCGTACGGCGTCTGCAGGTAGTAGTCGATGAGCAGGAAGCTCGCGACGGCCAGTGCGAAGCCGAGCCGTCGTCCGCCGCTGGCGCTCCCACCGAGCACCACGAGCAGGTAGGTGAGCGGGACATACGTCTGTTCGGTGCCCGCGCGCAGGAAGACGAGCGCGACGGTCACGGCGATCAGCACGATGCCCCAGGTGATCCAGTGCCGCGTCCACCCGGCGTTCTTCTGAGCGGTCACGGGAGTTCGAACCTGTAGCCCACGCCCGGCTCCGTGACGACGAACCGCGGCGAGGCGGGTGATGGTTCGATCTTGCGGCGCAGGTTCGTGATGTGCACGCGCAGGTAGCGCTGCGGGTCGCCGAACTCGCGGCCCCACACTGCGTCGAACAGCTGCTGGTGCGTGAGAGTGCGGCCCGCGGCGAGGACGAGCGCCCGCACGATGTTCCATTCTATGGGCGTGAGTCGCACCGTCTCGCTGCCACGCATGAGCACGCGGCGCGTGATGTCGATCGAGAGGTCGCCGGCGACGATCGGCGTCTCCGGAGGTGCCGTGCGCTGCGTGCGCGCGCGCCGCAGTTGCGCCTTCACGCGGGCGAGCAACTCGACCGTGCTGAACGGTTTCGTGACGTAGTCGTCCGCGCCGAGGCTGAGCAGGCGGACCTTGTCCGCCTCGTCGTGGCGGGCGGAGAGCACGACGATCGGCATCGTCGCAAAGAGCCGGATTTCGCGGCACACGTCCGCACCGGCCATGTCGGGAAGTCCCAGGTCGAGCACGACGAGGTCGGGATGCTGCGTAGCCGCGAGGTCGATGCCCGCCGCCCCCGTCTCGGCCTCGACCACGCGATCGGCTACCTCACGCAGCGCGTTCCTGAGTGCGCGGCGGATCTGGAATTCGTCGTCGACTACGAGGATGCAGCTGGCGGCGGACATGAAACTACAATAGCGGATGGAAGATGGAAGATGGAAGATGGAAGATGGAAGGTCGATGCGGTTAGCAACCTCCATCTTCCATCTTCGGTCGTCCATCGTTCGTTCTCTAACCGAAACTGCAACCGAAGGAACCGATGATCTTCGCGGATTGGACCGGCGATTTGCGCGGATCAATCCTTGGAGGAACCGCTCACACGAAGATGGTTGCGAGCGGAATCTCGAGCGGTGGGAGTTCGGGGCTCGGGGTCCATCGCAACACGTCGGTAACGACCGTGGTCTCGAGCGACGCCGCGGTCCAGATTTCGACCGAGCGTTCCTCGATGTCGACGATCCAGTACGTAGGGATCTTGAGACCCAGATAGGCCTCCCGCTTCTTGCCGCGGTCCCGACGCCACGTCGAGGTGGAGAGGACCTCCACAACGAGTAGCGGAAGCGGCAGCTCCTTCCAGTGGGCTCCGCGGCGTGAAACATGACGACCTGGAATCACCTGAACGTCAGGTTGTAGCTCGTTCTTCTCCCACATGACCGCACCCGGGCACGCGACGTCCGCGATGCCATGCGCATCGCAGAAGTCAGCAAGCCTTCGCGCCATGGCGAATGCTACCATCTGATGGTCGTACTCCGCCTGCGGCGTCACGAACAGCTCGCCGTCGAGCACTTCGTACCGATTGCCGTCGTGGGGCAATCTCTCGAGATCCGCGCTCGTCCATCGCCGCGTTTTTGTCGCCATGAGCATACGCTAATATCCCTCGGCCGAGGAAAGCAAGAGAAAACCATCCCGCGAAAATGTCCGCGCCATTCTCGAGATGTGTCATCAATTCCCCGCCTACCGGCGCAGTAGTTCCCGATGGAAGATCGAAGATCGAAGATGGAAGATCGACGGAACGAACGCAGTCCGTCTTCCATCTTCGGTCTTTGGTCCTCCATCTTCCATCTTCGGTCTTCCATCGTAGTTTCCCTCATGACCGATCGCACCAAAGAAGAGCTGAGAGATGAAATCCGCCGGCTGACCGCCGAGTACCACCGCGTGGCGTTTCAGCGCGACGCCTTCCGTCCCGGCGAAGACCCCGTCCCGGTCAGCGGCATGGTGTTCGACGCCGACGAAATGGAGTACCTCGTCGACGCCTCGCTGGATTTCTGGCTCACCACCGGCCGATTCGCCGACCAATTCGAGCGCGAGTTTCCGCGCTTCGTTGGCGTGCGCGAGTGCTCGCTCGTGAACTCCGGCTCGAGCGCGAACCTGCTCGCGCTCACCGCGCTCACGTCGCCCCAGCTCGGCGATCGCGCGCTGCGTCCCGGCGACGAAGTCATCACCGTCGCCGCGGGATTCCCGACCACGGTGAACCCGATCGTCCAGAACGGGCTCGTCCCCGTTTTCCTCGACGTCACGGTGCCGAGCTGCAACATCAATGTCGCGCGCCTGGAGGAAGCCGTCGGCCCGCGCACGCGCGCCATCATGATCGCCCACACGCTGGGCAACCCGTTCGACCTGGGCGCCGTGACCGCGTTCGCCAAGCGCCACAACCTCTGGTTCGTCGAGGACAGTTGTGACGCGATGGGCGCGACGTACAACGGACAGAACATCGGCACCTTCGGCGACCTGGCCACCGTGAGCTTCTATCCCGCGCACCACATCACCATGGGCGAGGGCGGGGCCGTGCTCACGAACAGCCCCAAGCTGCGCGACATCGTCGAGTCGTTCCGCGACTGGGGCCGCGACTGCTGGTGCGCGCCGGGGAAGGAGAACACCTGCGGCACGCGCTTCGAGTCGCAGTTCGGCCAGCTCCCGCACGGCTACGACCACAAGTACACGTACAGCCACATCGGCTACAACCTGAAGCTCACCGATCTTCAGGCCGCGGTTGGCGTGGCCCAGCTCAAGAAGCTCCCGAAGTTCATTGCGCGGCGCCGCGAGAACTTCGCGCTGCTGCACTCGCTGCTGCAGGATTGCCGGGAGCATCTCGTGCTCCCCGAGTGGCTGCCGGAGAGCGAGCCGAGCTGGTTCGGTTACCCAATTACCGTGCGCGATTCATCTCCAATAGGGCGCAACGCGATCGTGCGGTACCTCGAGTCGAAGCACGTCGCCACTCGGTTGCTCTTTGGCGGCAACCTTTTGAGACAGCCGGCGTACGAGGGCGTGAAACACCGCGTGGTGGGGTCGCTCGATCAATCCGACTGGGTGATGCGCGGCACGTTCTGGGTGGGCGTGTATCCGGGGCTCGATACGGCGCGGATCGAGTACGTCGCGGACACGCTGAAGTCGGCGTTCGGCGGGGACGCTATTCGCTAGGAGCTGAACGCGTAGGCCTCTTGCCGCTTGCGTCGGTAGATGCCCTACAGGAATTCGGTGCAATTGCCGATAGTGGCGAGCCCCAGCGAGGCCGACACTCATCAGTCATGAAAGAGAACACCGACGCGGAAGAGTACACCGAGACGGGTGCTGAGTCTGCGCATCCGCTCCGGACGACATAGGAACTCGCATGGACCGCGAGCTGCTCGCCCTCGTCGATGTCTATCGCGCGGAGACCGAGGAGAATCTCGCGGCGATCGAGCACGGGCTGCTCGCACTCGAAGAGCGCGGCGACGCCGACCCGGAATTAATCCACGCCGTCCTGCGCGGCGCCCACACCATCAAGGGGAACAGCGCGACCATCGGCTTCGATGCCGTCACCGCCGCGGCGCACGAGCTGGAGGAGACGCTGCAGCGCGTCCGCGACGGCGCCGGCGAGTGGAGCGCGGATACGGCAACACATCTAATGGAGTCGCTGGATGTCCTGCGCGCGCTGACCAAGGACGCGCTGGCCGACGGCGGCGCACGCGCTGCGATCGGCGTGGGCACGGGACTGACTGGTGCTCGCACCGGCGCGCGCGAGACCTCGCTTCGTGTGAACCTGAGCCGGCTCGACCGCCTGCTCGACCTGACCGCCGAGATTACGATCGCGCGTGGGCGGTTGGCCGAGCTCGTCGGCGCCATCGCCGTCACGGACGACGTTCTCGAGAGCACGCTCTGGCAGCTCGCGCAGTTGCACACGACGCTGCAGGACGAGGTCATGATGCTGCGCATGGTCAAGCTCGCGCCGGTGTTCCGGGCGCAGCATCGTACGGCGCGCGACGTGGCCCGGCAGCGGGGCAAGGCGGTGCAGCTCGTCCTGGAAGGCGAGGACGTCGAAGTGGACACGTCCATTGCCGAGCAACTCCGCGACCCGCTCACCCACATGATCCGGAACGCGGTGGATCACGGCATCGAGTCGCTCGCGGAGCGGGCCGTCAGCGGGAAGTCCGCGACCGGACGGATCGTGCTCCGCGCGTTCCATCAGGCCGGCGCCGTGGTCGTCGAAGTCGAGGACGACGGTCGTGGGCTGGACCGGGAGAAGATCGCCGCGCGCAGCGAGGCGCTCGGCCTCGTGCACGACGCCGCGGCCATGCCCGACGACGAACTGTTCAGTTGCATCTTCGCTCCCGGCTTCTCGACCGTGAGTGAAGTCACGGAAGTGTCGGGGCGCGGCGTTGGTATGGACGTCGTGCGGCGTCGCATCAGCGCGCTCCGCGGCACCATCGACATCGCGTCCGTGCCGGGCCGGGGGACGCGCTTCACCATGCGCCTTCCGCTCACGGTCGCCATCATCAACGGCCTGCTCGTGGCCGCCGGCGGCGAGCACTATGTGGTGCCGCTGGATACGGTGGAGGAGTGCGTGGACTTCGGGGGGCCGTCGGCGGACCGCGCGCCCACCGGCGTGCTGAATCTCCGCGGCATGCCGGTGCCGTACGCGCATCTCGCCGGCGTGCTCGGCAGGTCGTCCGCGCATGCGGCGCGCGCCTGCGCCGTGATCGTGCGACAGGGCCACCACCGGATCGGCCTCGTCGTGGACGCGCTCGTCGGCGATTGCCAGGCGGTCATCAAACCGCTCACCGGCGGGCTGGAAGACATTTCGGGGATCGCGGGCTCGACGATCCTCGGCAATGGACGCGTGGCGTTGATTCTCGACGTCCCGCCGATCGTCGAGCGAATCACGAAGGACGCTGCGGCGCGCGCGGTCGCATGACGGCCGGCGCGACGCATTCACACGCCCCCACACCCGCGCCGTCACGGACGGCGGGAGAGCTGCCATGTTGCGTTCGGTGAGAATCGGGACTCGTTTGTTCGCGGCCACGGGAGCGATGCTCCTCTGCATGATCGCGATCGCCGTCGTGGGTTTGCGCGCCGCGGGCGAGGTGCAGCGGCGGCTCGCGGACGCGGTGCAGATCGGCGAGAACAGGGCCGCCGTGATCGATGCCGCCCGGAGGGCGCAGGTGCATTTCCGCGTGCAGATGCAGGACTGGCAGGACATCCTGCTTCGCGGCAATGACCGGGCGCGGTACGACGAGTACGTCGCTGCGTTCACCACGGAGGAGACCGACGTCCGCGCGGCGCTGCTCGAGGTGCGCACGCGGCTCAAGGCGGTCCGGGTGGACACGAATCGGGTGACGCAGCTGGCCGTGGAGCACGCCGAGCTCGGCCAGCGCTTGCGCGCGGCGCTCGCGCATTTCAACCGGAACGACGTACGCGGGGCGCAAGTGGTCGACAGTCTCGTGCAGGGAAGCGACCGCCTCGTGACGGCCGGCTTCGACTCGGTCGTGAGCGTGGTCACCACCGGCACGAGCGCCGAGCTCGGTCTCGGTCGCGTCGCGGAAGAGGCGTCCGCCTCGTACGCCCAAATGCGGTTCAACTTCTTCACCCTGCTCCCCCTGTTGACGCTGATCGCGGCGATCGCGGCCGTGGTCATCATCCGCAGCATCGTGCTGCCGCTTCGCGAGGCGGTGACGTTCACCGAGGCGGTGGCTGGTGGCGACCTCACCGCGACGGCCATGACCGGCGGCAAGGATGAGGTCAGCCGGCTGCTCACCGCGCTGCGGGACATGACGGCGCGGCTGCGCGACACCATGCGCGAGGTGCGCGCCGGAGCGGAAGCGCTCTCGTCGGCGTCGGCGCAGGTGTCGTCCACGGCCCAGTCCCTGTCGCAGGGAACGAGCGAACAGGCCGCGTCGGTGCAGGAGACCACCGCCAGCCTTGAGCAGATGAGCGCCTCCATCACGCAGAACGCCGAGAACGCACGCCAGACGGAGCAGATGGCGATCAGCGGCGCGCGCGACGCGGAGGTGAGCGGCGCCGCCGTCAAGCAGAGCCTCGAGGCGATGACGACCATTGCGGGCAAGATCGCGATCGTCGAGGACATCGCCTACCAGACGAACATGCTGGCGCTGAACGCGGCGATCGAGGCCGCGCGTGCCGGCGAGCAGGGACGCGGGTTCGCCGTGGTGGCGACCGAAGTGCGCAAGCTCGCCGAGCGCAGCCAACTGGCGGCGACGTCCGTGAACGAGGTGGCGTCGAGCAGTGTCGCGGTGGCGAAGGAGTCGGGCGAACGGCTGGCCGAACTCGTGCCGGCCATCCGGCGGACGGCCGAACTGGTGCAGGAGGTCGCTGCGGCCTCACGCGAGCAGGCGAGCGGCGTGGGACAGATCAACCGGGCGATGAGCCAGGTGGACGAAGTGACGCAGCACAACGCGTCCGCCGCCCAGGAACTCGCGAGCACCGCCGTTCAGCTGTCCGCACAGGCGGACGCGCTCCAGCGCCTCGTGGTCGTCTTCCGCGTCGACGAGTCGGGAAGTCGCCATGCCGCGCCGCTTGGCACAGTGCCGCGCCACAACGGCAAGGCGCACGGTCGCGCACCGGGCGCCGTGCCGAGGCTGGTGCCGGTCTCCGTCGTGACGGCCGAAGACGAGGAATACACCGTGTCCGCCGGACCGAGCGACGCACATTTCCGCGCGCGGTTCTGATGGAGCCGGCCATGACTGTCGATCCATCGAGCTCACAGCAGTCGCAGTATCTCACCTTCATGGTGGGCGACGTGGAGTACGGCGTCGGCATCCTGCGCGCAAAGGAGATCATCGAGTACGTCCCCATCACGAGGGTCCCGAACGCGCCCGAGTTCGTGCGCGGCGTCATCAACCTGCGCGGCCGGGTCGTGGCCGTTGTCGATCTTGCCGTGCGGTTCGGCCGCGTGAGCGCGGAAGTGACCCGGCGGAGCTGCATCGTGATCGTCGAACTCGAGCGCGACGGTGTCCGCGATGTGATCGGCGTCATCGCCGACCGGGTCATGCAGGTGGCGGAGTTGCCGCCGGACGCCATCGAACCCGCCCCGGCGTTCGGTACCGGCGTGCGAACCGACTGGCTGCTCGGCCTCGGCCGCGCGGAGAACGGGTTCGTGCTGCTGCTCGACACGGACCGCGTGCTGACGGAGTGGGATGCCGTCGCGCAGCTGGAATCGACGGCGGAGACCACCGCTGCGGACATGGCGGTCGCGTGACCGCGTCGTACCCCGGGTTCGAACCGTGGCGCGAGTTCCCCACGCTCTCGATCGCGGAGTACGCGCAGTTCCAGCGCCTCATATATGCGGAAGCGGGGATCGCGCTGTCGGCCGCGAAGCAGACGTTCGTGGCCACCCGTCTCGCACCGCGCGTTCGCGACCTGGGGCTGCCGACATTCGGCGCCTACTACCGGCGCATCGTCGGCGGTGACGTCGACGAATTGGGGCGGATGCTCGATGCGATCGCCATCAACGAGACGCAGTTCTTTCGCGAGGAACTGCAGTTCGACCTCCTCGCGCGCGAATGCTGCGGCGAGTGGAGCGCGCACGCGGCGGCCGGCGCACGACCACGGCGGCTCCGCGTCTGGAGCGCCGCGTGCTCGACCGGCGAGGAGCCGTATTCCATCGCGATGGTCCTGCACGATCGGCTGGCGACGGCGGGATGGGACATCGAGATCATCGCGAGCGACCTCTCGACCAGCGCCCTCGAACGGGCGCGAGCGGGGGTGTGGTCCGTCGGGAAATTGGACCGCGTGCCGACGCCGTTCATGAAGCGACACTTCCTGCGCGGAGAAGGGCCGCAGGCCGGGCGCGCGAAGATCGGGCCCGCGGCCAGCGGCATGATCGAATTCCAGCGCATCAACCTTCGCGACGATCGCTACCCCGTGACGGGGTCGTTCGACGCCATCTTCTGCCGCAACGCGCTCATCTATTTCGACGCGGCGTCACGGGCGCACGTGATCGAACGTCTCATCAGTCATCTCGCGCCGGGTGGATTCCTCTTCCTCGGCCACGCCGAAAGCCTGATCGGGACCTCCTATCCGCTGCGCTCGGTGATGCCGGCGGTGTACCGCCTGAGCGCGATGGCGGCGGCGGGCGCGCCATGACGGCGAAGCGATTGCACGTCCTCGTCGTCGACGACTCGGCGGTCGTGCGCGAGGCGATGACGGCCGTCCTCACGACCGCGGCCGACATCACCGTCACGACCGCGGCCGATCCGATCATCGCCCGCCACCGGATCGCGGCCGCCCGGCCGGACGTCATTCTCCTCGACCTCGAGATGCCGCGTGAGAGCGGGCTGAGCTTCCTCCGTTCCCTGATGGCGACCGATCCGATACCGGTCGTGATCTGCTCGAGCCACAGCACCGCGGGCTCGCAGGTCGCGCTCGAGGCGCTGCGCGAGGGCGCCGTGGACGTGGTGGCGAAGCCACGGCTCGGCGTGCGAGAGTTCGTGCAGGAATCGGCCATCCTGATCGTCGACGCCGTGCGCGCGGCGGCGGGTGCGCGGCGTCCGGCGCCGTCGTCGCCGCGGCCCGTTTGGGCGCCACATCCGACGGCGACGCGCGGCCCGGCGGTGGCCGGGCGGCCGAGCCAACGCGTGATCGCGATCGCCGCCTCCACCGGCGGTCCCCACGCGCTGCACCAGGTGCTCGGTGGCCTGCCCGCCGACGTGCCGGGGATCGTCGTCGTGCAGCACATGCCGGCGGGATTCACCACCGCGTTTGCCGCGCACCTCGACCGCGAATGCGCGATCGACGTGAAGGAAGCGGCCAACGGCGACCTCGTGCTGGACGGCCGCGCGCTGATCGCGCCGGGCGACCGGCACGTCACGCTGCGCCGGATGAACGGCCAACTGCGCGTGGAGATCGGGGGCGGGCCCCTCGTCTCACGCCATCGGCCGAGCGCCGACGTCCTCTTCCGGTCCGTCGCCGACACGATGGGCCCGGGCGCGATTGGTGTCATCATGACGGGCATGGGCGACGACGGTGCCGGCGGGTTGCGCGGGATGTTCGACGCCGGCGCCACCACGATCGCCCAGGACGAGGCCTCCTGCGTCGTCTTTGGCATGCCGCGCGAGGCGATCGCCCGCGGCGCCGCGTCCGCGGTGGCCGCGCTGGGAGATATCGCGGCCGCGATCGTCCGATGGGCGCACGCCCCCGCACGCTCCGAGATCACACGGGATCACCCCTCAACACTCCAATGGAACGAAAGGGCACTATGACAAACTCGGTCTTGTTGTGCGACGACGCGCTGTTCACCCGGACCATGCTCAAGGCCATCGTCGAGAAGGCCGGGTTCGATGTGGTCGGCGAAGCCGACAACGGACGCAAGGCGGTGGAGCAGTACGCCGCATTGCGTCCGCGGTTGGTCCTGATGGACATCGTGATGCCCGACATGAGCGGCATCGAGGCGGTGCGAGAAATCCGCCGGCTGGATCCCAACGCGTGCATCGTGATGTGCAGTGCGATGGGCCAGGCGCAACTCGTGGAAGAGGCGATCGCTGCCGGCGCGATTGGGTTCATCCTCAAACCCTTCACCGCGTCGCGCGTGCTGGAGCGGATCGCCGACGCCGGCGTGTTCGCATGAGTTCGATGCCCGCGATGTCCACGTCGCAGCTCGATGCGCTGCGCGAAGTCGCGAACGTCGCGAGCGGCCACGCCGCGACCGCACTCGCCCAACTCGTGGGGCGGCGCACGATGATTTCGGTGCCGGAGTTCTCGCTCGCGCGCGTCGCGGAGATCCCCGGGCTGCTTGGCTACTCCGGTACGCCATCCGTGGTCGTCGTGATGCGCCTGCTCGGCGATGTCACCGGCACGATCGTCTTCACATTGCCGGAGGCCGGGGCGCTCACCCTCGGCCGGCTGCTCCTCGGCGACGCGGCGTCGGCGGCGGACGGATTCGACGAGCTGACCAGGTCGAGCCTCGCCGAGACCGGGAACATCATCGGCGGGGCGTACGCCGGTGTGCTCGGCACGATGGTGCAGGGCATCGTGATGCTCTCGACGCCGGAGATCGGCATCGAGCCGCTCGAGCACGTGCTGGCCAAGGAAGGCGCCGCCGCGACCGAGGAGCTGGGGCTGTGCATCGAAACCCGGTTCACGCTGGGAGGCTCGGACGCGGAGGTCGGCGGCCACATCCTGCTGCTGCCCGACGCGGCGTCGCTGAGCGTGATGGTCGAGGCGCTCGAGCAGTCAGCCCGGAGTGTGGAATGGTTCATCCCGGCGTCCGGGCACCGGCGGCCCGCGTCGCGAGGAAAGTCCGGCACCGCCGGATCATTCCCCGAGGGGTGACCACCGCGCGTCTCTCCAATGCAGGAACGCATCGCGCGTAGTCATCGCAGGCGTATACCCGAAGACCTCCTTGAGCCGCCTGTTGTCGAGGACCGGCCGGTAGCGAAGGAAATCCACCTGCGCGGGCCCGTACCGCGTCAATCCGAGCGGGTGCAACACCGCGAGCGCGGCGCGCAGGAGTGACGGCGGCAATTCCAATGTACGCTTGCCCAGCAGCTCCGCTATCTCGCGCACGGGCAGCGCACCGTCTCCGGCCACGTTGAACGCGCCGGTCGCGGCCGAGTCGATGGCTCGCACGAGACAGTTCACCACGTCGCGATCGTTGACGAACACGAAGGGCGACGCGCACCCACGGAGAACCAGTATTCGCCGCCGCTCGAACAGCGCGGTGATCTGGTTGTTCACCGACGCGCCGAGGATGGTGCCCACGCGGAAAATCACCTGTTCGAGTGCGGGTTGCTTGCGGCGATACTCGGCGAGCATTTCCTCCACGAGTCGCTTGTGCCAGCTGTAGGCAAAGCTCTCGTTGCCGCGGAGCGGCGCGTCTTCACCTATCCACTCGGGATTGTCGGCGTGGTAGCCGTACGCGGCGCCGCTCGACGTGACGACGATGCGCCGCACGCCCGCCTCGACGCAGGCGTCGAGCACTCGGCGCGTGCCGCCGACGTCCACCGAGTATTCGAACTCACGCGTGCTTTTCTTGGAAGGAGTGACTATCGAGGCCAGGTGGATCACGCAGTCGACGGCGTGATCCCTTAGTGCGGCCGCGAGGCCGGGGTCGCGGATGTCGTGCTTGAGGAACTGCGGGATGGAAGATGGAAGATGTAAGATGGAAGAGCCGGGCGGGCGCGGCGCGCCATCGGCGCCCGAGCGCGTGCGAATGTCGGTGGCGATCAGTGCGCCGATGCGGCCGGCCGCGAGCGCGCCGCCGAGCTCGGCCACGAGCAGGCTGCCGATGTAGCCCGACGCGCCGGTGACGAGTACTCGCGCCGCGCCTGAGCGCTCCGTCGTCACCCTGCCGCCACCGAAGGCACCGACGTCGCGCTGCCACCCGGATCGCGGCGCGACCACCAGGTGGCGAGCGAGAGTCCCGCCACGATGTGCCAGATCCCCCACCACGCGGCGACGATCGCCATGCCGCCGAGGCCGCCGAAGAAGGTGAAGATCAGGATGAGACCGAGTCCGGAGTTCTGGATGCCAACCTCGAAACTCACGGCGCGGCAATCGCGCTCGCTCAGGCGCAGCGCTCGCGCCGTCCAGTACCCGGAGAGAAGCGCCGTCGCGTTGTGCAGGAAGACGGCCAGCACGACCCACCGCACGTACTCCACGAAGTACGGCCAGTTGCCCACGAGCGCGAACAGCAGGAACGCGGCGAAGATCGCGATCGACATCCGCTTGAGCGGAACCCGCACGGCGTCGGCGAATCGCGGCCAGCGGCGTGCCACGATCACGCCCGCCGTGAGCGGCAGGCCGAGCAGGATGAAGATCGTCACGAACATCTCGAGCGGGGGCACCGCTACGTCGCGGAGGATCGTCCGTGTGGGCTCGTACATCGAGCCCCAGAAGCGCAGCACGAGCGGTGTCATCACGATCGAGAGCACCGTGGAGGCCGAGCTGATGCTCACCGAGAGCGCGGTGTTGCCGCGCGCGAGGTACACCAGAAAGTTGGAGATGTTGCCGGCCGGACAGCTCGCGATGAGCATCATGCCCAGCGCGATGCTCGGCGCCGGGCGAATGAGCAGCACCAGCGCGAAGGTGAGGGCGGGGAACACCACGTAGTGGCCGGCGAGGCCGATCAGCACGGGCCGCGGATTGGCCACCACGCGCCTGAAGTCGTCGGCGCGCATGTCGAGTGCCACGCCGAACATGACGACCGCGAGGATGGCGTTCAGCGTGTGGAGCGTGTTCGCGCTGAAGTTCAGCCTGACGGCGTCGATCCCGTTCACGCGCGACGCGGTTGGCGGTGCATCTTCACGCGTCCACCCACACCGCGCGCAACTTCATGAGCCCTTGGGTTCCTCGTGCATCGACTTGAAGTGCATGAGGCCCGGCGCCCACATGTGCACGGTGGGATTCACATCCACGTGAATGAGGGCAGGACCATCGCAGGCGAGCGCGCGCTCGACGGCGCCGCGGAGTGCGGCGGAGTCGTTCACGCGCTCGCCGTGCGCGCCCATCGCCTGCGCGACCTTCGCGAAGTCGATGTCGCCGAAGTCGGTCCACATGTTCTCGTCCGCGTCGAGCCGCTTCCTGATGAGCATCTTCAGCGGCCGGAGCGCGATGGACTGCGTCATCTTCACCATCCCCCACTGCTTGTCGCAGAGCACCAGCCAGACGATGCGCAGCTTGTGGCGCACCGCGCTCTCGATCTCCTGCGGGTGCATGCCGGCCGCGCCGTCGCCGATGATCACGGCCACGGGAAGATCGGGCACGGTCACGGCCGCGCCGAGCGCCTGGCCCATGCCGGCGCCGAGCATCCCCATCTTCATCGTCGAGAGGAGCCGGGCGGGCGGCCGCGCATGCGTGTAGAACATCGCCCATACCGCGGTGTTGCCGCCGTCGGCGACGATCGGGCTGCCGGCGGGGAACAGCTCGCGGACCATCGCCGGCACGTGCGCGGAATGCACCGGCGAGCTGTGGTCGGCGAGCGCGCCTTCGAGCTTGGCGCTGTAGCGCCGGATATGCGCGCGATACTTCTCCATTCGCTCGCGGCGCCTGGTGCGATCCATCCCTTCGCCTTCCCGCTGGCGCTCCCTGATGCGCGCGGCGAGCGCCGCCAGAAAAACGCCGACGTCGGCCTGCACCGCGACGTCCGTGGGCCGGTTGGCGCCGAGCATCGCCGCGTCGATGTCCACCTGCACCGTGCGCAGCTCGGCGGGCGAGCGCCAATACGGCGCCTTTCCCCAGCGGTCCGTCTCGCCCAGTCGCGATCCGAGGATGAGCACCGCGTCGGCCTCGTTGCGCACGAGCTGGTTGAGCTTCACGTGCGTCATCGGGATCGCGAGCGGCGAATCCTCGTCGAACACACCGCGCGCGGCCCAGCTCGTGGTCACCGGCGCCTCGAGCAGGTCGGCGACCTCGCGCAGCGCATCCCATGCCCGCGCGTGCACCACGCCGCTCCCCGCGTGGACGATAGGCAGGCCGGCGATGAGCATCACATCGGCGGCGCGCTCCACGTCGGCGGGATCTGCCGCGAGTGGCGTGGTTCGCCGGTACTGCGACGGATTCCAGATGGCGACGTCGGCCTTCACCTTGCCGTTCATCAGGTTCTCGGGGACGTCGAGGTGCACCACGCCGGGCCGGCCGTCCCAGCATTCTCGCAGGGCGGCGCGCATGAGCTCGGGAATCCGTTCGAAGCTCGGCGCGGCGCGGCTCCACTTCGCGAACGAGCCGACCACGGCTTGCTGATCGAAGCCTTGATAGGTTCCGGTGCGGAGCGGGTACATCGCACCGGTGCGCCGCGCGCTCGAAATGCAGAGGACGCGATTGCCCTCCGCCTGCTCCACCACGAGACCGCTCAGGATGTTGGCGACGCCCGGGCCATTGCTCGCCATGCACACGCCAAGCCGCCCGGTGAGTCGCGCGTAGGCCGCGGCCGCGTGGGCGGCACTGGCCTCGTGGCGGGGTGTGACGAGGCGAATGCCGAGCCGGTGGAGGGCGGAGTAGAAGCCGAAGTAGGTGCCGTCGATGATGCCGAAGACGACATCGACGCCTTCAGCCTGCAGCATGCGGGCGAGCACTTCGCCGCCAGTCGTGGTGTTCACGGTGTCTCCGCGGTTTCTCCGGGGTTTCTGCGGGGTTTCTGCGGGCCGGGCGAAAAGTAGAGGCGGACTCCGGGAATCGTTAGCGGCAGAATCTCCCCTACTCGCAATCAGGGTGCTCCTTACAGACTCGCCGCGCCGCGAAGCGGATGTTTCGGTGGGAGTCACGCGGAGTCTATATGCGTACGATGGGAACGCCGGTCGCCTATAACGCGCGTCGCGGAAACACGAAGGCCGTTGAAGTAGAAATCATCCGCGCCCCTGGCGGTGCCGAGGCTGAGGAGAGTCGTGGCGCGGCCGACGGCCGTGGCCTGCGCGGCTACTGGCGATCGCTCCGCGAGGTGATGCTCCGACCCATCGCCGGGGGCAATCCTCCCCGTGCGCGAGCGGGAGCTGGGAATTCCGGCCTGCACCACGCCATCAGGCACAAGCGTTCGACCACCGCCGGAAAGACGGACTATACGGATGCTACGCTGCCGGAGATTGTCGCGGACATTCACGATTGGAGTCGAGCCTGTGACACCGTCAGCGCGCACCTCGTGCTTTGCAGGAACGAAATCGTTCAGCAAGGCCAGTCCCCGGCGGAACGCATAGCCGAACGCTTCATCGATCACTTTCTTGGTCGGATGTCGCATTACCAGCGCGATCTCGATCGCCTCGCTGCCGAACTGCCGAACGGCGTGCAGCAGCATCACGTCGAGATCGCGACCCAGTTGTATGAAAGTGCGAATGCGGAGGAGCGTGTCTGCGCGGATTTCGTGCGAGATCTCAACCTGCAGTCCGGAGAATGCCGCAGGGCGTTCCGCGACGCGCTCGAGGACGCGTATTTGTGCGCCCAGGAATCCGTGGTCGATATGCGTGACCTTGGCAATCTCGTGCCACGGTTGCGCGCGCTTGCTGCATAGCGGCAGGTCGGCCTGACGTCAGCGCCGCCGCGATGACGGCACCGCGGCGGGCGCGAGCGCCCTTGTCATGGCGGTGCGCACCGCGCCCTGATCGCCCGACGCCAGCCGTCCGATCCGCGCGCGCACGATCGAGTGGTCGAGCGTGAACAACTTCCAGCGCACGACGGACGCGGCGCTGAGTCCGGTGGCATCGAGATTGCCGATGGCCACATCGTGAGGCCACGCGGCATTCTCGGCGGAGGTGATCATCGCGAGCACCACCGTTCCCGAGTGCGCCGCGAGTTCCGCGCTCGAGAGCACCAGCGCCGGCCGCCGCTTGCTCGCGCGCCGGTCGGTGAAGGGGAATGGCACCGTGACCACGTCCCACGGCGAGAGCGCCTGCGGGTGCGCCGGCTCGTCAGAGGTCACGGTACGCCTTTTCGTCGTCCTCTCCGAGCCACTCGGGGGAGAGCACGGTCTCGATGGCCCGCAAATACTCGCGCTCGGCGTCCATGAACTTGCGCACGCGCACCTCGCCGCCGGGCTCGACCGAGAATTCGATGCGGTCGCCGTGGGCGAGCGCGAGCGCCTCGCGCACGGCGCGCGGGATGGTCGCCTGATATTTGGAGGTCAGGGTGGACACGGGCATGGCTCCTCCGCACTGCGTAATGGGGTAATGGGGATTACGCAATACGGTAATAATATTCTCTGAATTCGTCAACGTCGAATTGCACGTGAACTCTGCACCGAAGTCCTCGCGCGAGCATCATCATTTTCCCGCGGACGCAGTCGCGAGAGCGCTTAGGAACGGCAACAGCGCTAACACGGATCACGCGGATGAGGACCCGATGACCGCGGATCCTTCTTTGGGGAACGACAACAACAGGCGGCGGAATGTGGGGCGGGGACCGAAATTCAGGACCAACCCGACGCGTATGCCGGTCGCGCGGAGATAGTTGAGCAGCTGCATCTCGTGGGCTCGCGCGATCTGGTCGGCGACCTTGGTCTCGACAATGACTCGCCCCTCGGCGATCAAGTCCGCACGGTACTCGCCGATGACTTCACCGCGGAATCGGACCACCAGCGGAACCTCCCGCTCAGAACTCACCCCTCTCGCCGCGAGCGCCAGCGGCATCGCCCTCTGATACACCGCCTCGAAGAACCCATACCCGAGTTCGCGGTACACCTGGTAGAACGCCCCGATGATCTCCCGCGTGAGATCTTCGTGCACGAGATCGAGGGTGCCACGCGCAGTTCCCGCAGTCATGCTCCCTGTTCCTCCGGCAGTTGGTCCGGAAGTGTCGGTGTTAACGCGGTAAGAACCAGCACCAAGCCGCCGCATGCGCGCACGATTCCTCGCGCGAGGCGGCTGGACTCGAGAGCAATCGCAAAAAGCGTTAACACGGAAAGGGCCGGACCAAATGCCGGACAAGGACCGGATCAAGCGCTCCTGGGGGAACGGCAACTGCGTTTGACTTTGCAGTTGCCGTTCCCCCAAGGACTTATCCGTGCTCGTCCGGCCGTTGTCCGGCCGTTTCCGTGTTAACGCTTCTAGCAGGAAATCCCGCCAACTCGTGTAGATTGCATGGCACGCACGCTCGCCACTCCCACTCGACTCGATACCATCGCAAAAGAACTGATCACCCTCGCCGCATCCGCGGAGCGCGCCATCCTCGTCGGCGCGCCCCTCAAGCGGAGCAATGCCCGTCACCTCGTGAACGAGCACCTCCGCGAGCTCGAGCGNNCTCAAGCTGCTCGCCACCGAGAAGGACGCGACCGTCCTCATCTTCGACGACGAGCTGAGCCCCGCGCAGGGGAAGAACCTCGAGCTCGAACTCGGCAAGCGCGTCATCGATCGTGCCGAGCTGATCCTCGACATCTTCGCCGTGCGCGCACGGAGCGCCGAGGCGAAGATGCAGGTGGAGCTGGCGCAACTGGAGTACTCGCTGCCGCGGCTGACCAACATGTGGACCCACCTCGAGAAGTTCCGCGGCGGCATCGGCGTGAGGGGGCCCGGCGAAACACAGCTCGAGACCGACCGGCGGCTGGTGGGGCTGCGCATCAAGCTGTTGAAGGACCGCCTGCTCGACGTGCAGCGTTCGCGCGAAGTACAGCGCGCGTCGCGCAAGAACGTCTTTCGCGTGTCGCTCGTGGGCTACACGAACGCGGGGAAGAGTTCCATCCTTCGCGCGATGAGCGGCGCCGGCGACATCTTCGTGGAGGATCGCCTCTTCGCCACGCTCGATCCGCTGACGCGCGACGTGAACGTCGGCGAGGGGCAGAAGGTTCTGCTCACCGATACCGTCGGGTTTATCCGCAAGCTGCCGCACCATCTCGTGGCGAGCTTCCGCGCGACGCTCGAAGAAGTGGGTGAGGCGGACCTGCTGCTGCACGTGATCGACGCGAGCCATCCCACGTGGGAGGAGCAGCGGCT
>PMYN01000102.1:18171-20152 GCA_003171215.1 Gemmatimonadota bacterium
TTCGTGAGCGCGATCGGGAAGGGCGGTTTTTCGATGGAGCCGCTCAAGGCGGCTCTGCTGGAGGCGGTACGGAACCGGCGGCCGCTGGTGAAGCTGAGGCTGCCCGCGACGAGCGGGAAGCTGATTGCGGAGATCCACCGCGATGGCGAAGTGGTGACCAGCGCGAACGATGAGGAGACGGGCGATGTGCTGATGAGCGCGCGGGTGGACTCGGCGCTGCTGGGGCGGCTGGAGCGGGAAGGGCTGGTGGTGTAGGACAGACGGCGAAGAGCGACGGACCTCAGCCGTCCAGTGCCTCGGCAAACAGGGCGGGAAGGTCGATCACCATGGACTCGGCGGTACCGGCGGGCCGCCCCTCGATGCGCTCGTCCGTGACGATATCCGGTTCTCCGCGCCGGATGACGCGCACGCTTCGCTGCTCCCAATCGACTATCCAGTACTCGGCGACTCCGGCGCGATTGTAGAGCTTGCGCTTTGCGCCCAGGTCGCGCATCGCGGTGCTATCGGAAAGGATTTCGACGACGAGAATCGGCGTGGGCGCGTCTTTCCACGATTTCGGCATCCTCGTGGTGGTCCTCGGGACGACGAAGATATCCGGCAGGACCCGGCTCTTGAGGTTGACGTGCACGTCGCCCGGCGCCGCGAACGCCCATCCAATGCGCCGCGTCTTCACGAAGTCGAACAGTCGCGCGTGCAGCGCCCCCGAGACGGCCTGATGAGGAAGCAACGGGGACGGCGTCACGAACAGCTCGCCCTCGACCACCTCGTAGCGGTTCCCGTCGTCGGGAAGGAGGTCGAGATCGTCCGCGGTCCAGCCAGCCGCTTTGGTGACCATGAGCATAGGGTAATGTCTCTCGGCCGAGGAAAGCAATAGCGAGCCATTCCGCGAAAATGCGGGGCTGGCTTTGCGGATGTGTCATCGATTCATCGCAGGGCGGCGCTAAACTCGGTTGCACGCCCTCCTCAAGGCCCGAGAGACGAGTCAGGTCAGAATCTTCAACCCGTGCTTTTGCACGACGGCCAGCAGTTTGAGCGCCGCGCCGCTCGGCCGTTTCGCCCCCGTCTCCCACTTTTCCACCGTGCTTTCGCTCGTGTTGAGATAACGTGCAAATACGGGCTGGCTGACGTGATTGCGCTCACGAAGACTCTTGATCTGTCGCGGCTTTAGCGATTCCGGCACGGCGAGGCAGGAGGAATCAAAACTCCGCATGGTATCTTTGCCGATCGCGCCGACCTTGTATAACGCCGACGCCGATGAATGAATGGCCTCAAAGGCATCACTCTTGTACTTTCGCGTTTTCATTGCAAATCTCGTTAAGGTCTTCGTCATCCAGCACTTGAACGAGGTGCTCATCGGTTAGTGTTTCGTAGTCCTCGGCGTGCATTCGGAAGTGTTTCAATTCATCGTCGGCGATGCGCGCCTTTCCCGCGGCCTTGGTGAACCAAGCAGTTTTGAAGATCCGCGCGGCTCGCGCGGCCGGGTCCATCATGTGACACTGTAGCACCTAGTGCTACAGATGTCAACCGTTGGCGAGACCGCTCGATGAAGGCAACGCGCTGACATTCAGCGAAACTGCCGAGTGTCGTCGGCAACGGTGTCATCAATTCATCGCCCAGCGGTGCAGAGCGCTTTACATTCGAGTAGAACCTCTCCGGAGCGCATCATGGCATCAGACCGACGGAAGTTCCTCCGCCGGACCCTCGGCGGCGTGGCGGGGCTCGCCGTGACCGATGCGAGCGTGCTCGGCGCCTCGACCGCGGCGCCCGACGATCCCTGGCTCGCCGCGATCGCCGCCAAGAAGCACAAGGCGTTCATGGACGTGATGCACTTCTTCCCCGACGGCACGCCGTTTCGGCGGGCTAAGAACCTGCTCAGCGTGATGCACGAGAGTTACGGCGCGGGGGAGAGTGACACCGGCGTCGCGGTGGGGATGCATGGCCGCGGACTGGCGCACCTTATGTCGCAGGCGGCGTGGGACGA
>PMYN01000054.1 GCA_003171215.1 Gemmatimonadota bacterium
CCGCGGTGGATGCTCACGCCGCGACCGCGCGTGACGTACCCGACCACCTTGTCGCCCGGCACCGGCTGGCAACACTGCGCGTACCGCACCATCAATCCGTCGACGCCCTGGATGCGAATGCCCTTCGACGTCCCCGAGCCCTTCATCCGATCGATGAGGCGCTCGAGCGGGCTCGCCTTCAGCGCGGAATCATCACGCCCGTCGAAATCCGGATAGAGCGCGCGCAGGACCTGCGTGACGTTGATGTCTCCCTGCCCGATCGACGCGAACAGGTGCGTCTCGCCGCCAAGCTTCAGGGCCGCGGCGGCCTGCTCGAGCTGCGCGGTGGTGAGCTTCGCGTGGCGGCGGCGCTTCAGCTCGCGCTCGAGGATTTCCATGCCGATGCGGATGGAGGTGCTCTCTTCCTCGTGCCGCAGCCACTGCCGGATGCGATGGCGCGCGCGCCCGGTGCGCACGTGCGCGAGCCAGTCGCGGCTCGGCCGCGCGTTCGGCGAGCGGATGATCTGGACGGTCTCGGAGTTCTTCAGCTCGCGCGAGAGCGGAACGATGCGGCCGTTCACCTTCGCGCCCTGCGTGTGCAGCCCGACCTCCGTGTGCACGGCGAATGCGAAGTCGATGGGCGTGGCTCCACGCGGGAGCTGATGGACGTCGCCGTTGGGCGTGAAGACGAAGATCTCGTCCTGGTACAAGTCGAGCTTCAGGAACTCGAGGAACTGGTCGGGCGTCTCCGCGTCGAGCTGCAGTTCGAGGACCTGGCGGAACCAGTGCAGCGCACGATCGAGATCGTCGTTCTCCTTCCCGCCTTCCTTGTAGCGCCAGTGCGCGGCGATGCCGAAGTCCGCCGTGCGGTGCATCTCGCGCGTGCGGATCTGGATCTCGAAGAGCGTCTGCTTGGGCCCGAAGATCGTCGTGTGCAGCGACTGGTAGCCGTTCGACTTGGGGCTCGCGATGTAGTCCTTGATGCGTTCCTGCAGCGGTGTCCATTCACCGTGGATGACGCCGAGCGCGTGGTAGCATTCCTGGACGTTCTCGACGAGCACGCGAATCGCGAGGAGGTCGTAGATCTCCTCGTACGGCTTGTCGCGCTTCTGCATCTTCTTGAAGATGGACCAGAGGTGCTTCGGGCGGCCGCTCGCCTCGTACACCTTGATCCCCGCCTCCGCGAGCCGCTGGCGCAGCGGCTGGGCCATCTCCTCGATCAGCGACTCGCGCTCCCTGCGCTTCTGGACGATGAGCTTCGCGAGGTTCTTGTAGTCCTCGGGTTCGAGGAACTTGAACGCGAGGTCCTCCAGTTCCGCCTTCATGGCCGCGAGGCCGAAGCGGTGCGCGAGCGGCGCGTACAGGTCACGCGTCTCCTGCGAGATGCGCAGCCGCTTCTCTTCCGGCATGAACTCGAGCGTCCGCATGTTGTGCAGGCGGTCGGCGAGCTTGATGAGGATGACGCGCGCGTCCTTCGCGATGGAGAGCAGCAGCTTGCGATAGTTCTCGACCTGCCGCTCCTGCGTGCTCGTGAGCGGGAGGTGGCCGATCTTCGTGAGGCCGTCGACGATCTGCGCGATTTCGCGGCCGAACTCGCGCTCGACTTCCTCGACGGTGACGGCGGTGTCCTCGACGACGTCGTGGATCAGGCCGCTGGCCACCGTGACGGAGTCGAGCTGGAGCTCAGCGAGGATCCTCGCGACTTCGACGCAGTGCGTGACGTACGGATCGCCGTTGCGCCGCGTCTGTCCCGCGTGGGCCTTCTCGCTGAACCGATAGGCGCGGGCAAGCAGCTCGACGTCGAGGCGCTCGGGGAGGGCCTCGCCGCTGAGATCCCAGCCGGGGATGAACTCGACGGGGGTAGTAGTCGCCATATCCGCAATAAACTGAACTACAGGGGGGAGTCAAGAGAAAACTCCGATGCGGGATGCGGCGTTGGGATCCCGAATCCGGGAAAGGCAGGATGCAGAATACGGAAGGGATGCAGGATTCGGACACTACTCGAGTGGCACCCGCATTCAGCATCCCTTCCGCATTCTGCATCCGCCCTTCCCCGCTTCCTGCATCCCGACCCCGCATCCCGCATCGGGTCGAATCTCCCCACTCACCTCTCGTCCCGCATCCGGCCCATTACTCGGCTCTCATCACCTCTACCGGATTCACCCTCGCCGCCCTTCGCGCCGGCACGACTGCTGCCACGACGACCGGCACGACCAGAACGAGCGGCGCCACTGTGAAGGTCCACGGATCGTGCACCGACACCCCGTAGATCATCGACGTCAGCACCCTGGACAGCGCCCACGCCCCGGCGATGCCGGCCGCCAGCCCGATCGCCGTGACCCAAGCCATCTCACCGGTCACCAGGCGCACGAGTTCTCCGCCCGTGGCGCCGAGGGCGGTGCGTATTCCGAACTCGCGGATGCGCTGCGACACGCCGTAGGACACGACGGCGTAAATCCCGATTGCCGAGAGCAGCAGCGCGAGCACCGCGAACGCCGAGATGAGAATCGTGTTCGTCCGCCGCGGCGCGACCGAGCTGCCGACGACCTCATCCATCGTCCGCACGTTGTATATCGCCTGCGTCGGGTCGACGGCGCGCACGGACTCCTTCATTCGCGCAAGCAGCGCGGCGGGAGGAAGGGTGCTCCGCACCACGATCGCGACGTTGCCGGGCGTCTGTTCCGCGATGGGGAAGTACATCTGCGGCGTCGGATCGCTCTCGAGTGTCCGTTCGCGTACATCTGCCACCACGCCGACGATCGTGATCGGGTCAGGCCTCATCATCGTGAACGAGCGCCCAACCGGATCGACTCCCGGCCAAAACTTGCGCGCCATCGATTCGCTGATGACAGCGACTGGCGGCGCGAGGGAGTCGTCGGCGGCAGTGAAGGTCCGGCCGCGCTTCACTGGTATTCCCATCGTCGTGAAGTAGCCGCCGGACGCCATCAGGTAGCGTCCGCCGGCGAAGTCGGTACCCGCGGGCTGACCCACGTCCGGCCGGATTTGCACGGAAACGCCGCCAGCGCCTCCGAGCGGCAGGTCGTTGATTGCACCAGCGGCGGCGACGCCGGCGATCGAACTGATATGCGAGAGAATCGCGTCGATCCTGTGCAGGCGCACAGCTCGGTCGCCCGCCGAGCTGCCGAACACCATCTCGAGCGTGCCTACCCGTTCTGTGTGCATTCCTCGATCCAGCGACATCAACCGCTCGAAGCTGCTCAGCATCAGCAGTGATCCCACGAGCAGAACCACGGTGAGCGCGAGTTCGACGCCCACGAGCGCGCGGCGGGCGCGTCCTGCGCCCCGCCCCGTTGCTGCCCGGCCGCCAGCCTTCATCGTTTCCGCGGGCGCCTCGCGCGTGGAGCCAAGCGCAGGCCAGAGCCCGAATCCGATGCCTGTGACAAGCGCGAGTCCCGCCGCGAATGTCAGCACGCGGAGGTCCACGGCCGCAGGTGCGAGACCGCTCAGCTGAAGCGGCATGAGCGCACGCATCGTGCCGAGCATCGCCGGCGCCAGCGCCACGCCGATCAGCGTGCCAGTTGTCGCCAGCATGACGGATTCCGTGAGCAGCTGTCGCACGATCCGCCCGCGCGTGGCGCCGAGTACGGCGCGCACCGCGATCTCGTGGCGACGGGCGGCGGCCTGTGACAACAGCAGGCTGGTCACATTGGCGCAGGCGACGAGCAGCAGCAATAGCGTCGCCCCGAGCAGAACGACGAGCGCCGTGCGGCGGTCGCCCGTCAGTTCGCGCTGCAGTGGCGCCAGCACTCCCGTCGCCCTCAACTGCTGCACCGTCTGGCCGAGATACTTGGGCTGACCGGGTGCGGGCGCCTCTTGTGCGGCGCGCCGATCCCATAGTGCCAGAAGCCGCACTGACGCGACCTCAGCGCTCATGCCTGGCGCCAGCCGCGCGACCGTCGACGTGTGAAGTGATCCACGGAACGCCGACATCGTGGCCCAAGTGTTTGGAATTGACATGGGAATCCACAGATCGCTTCCCGATGGAAACCCAAAACCGCTTGGCATCACACCCACGACCTCGTAGGGCTGATTGTTGAGTGCGATGGCCCTCCCGAGCATCGTGCTGCCGCCGTATTGCCGCTGCCACAGTCCGTATGACAGCATCACGATGTTCGGCCCGTTGGGCACTCCGTCGGACTCGGCAAATGCGCGTCCGAGAATTGGAACGGCCCCAAGCGTCGCGAAGAAGTCGACGCTCACCACTCCGACCTTCACACGCAGCGGATGTTCCGCGTCGGCCAGGTTCAATCCCCCCGCGGCGTATGCAGCGGCGTGCGAGAACACGTCACGCATCTCCTGAATGTCGACGATATCCACGGCCCGCACACCGCCGTGCGGCTGCCCCGGGCCGGGATCGAACGGCACGTAAATGTTCCGCAGCGCGACGAGCCGCCCGGGATCGGCGAACGGCAGCGGCCGAAGCATCGCCGCGTCAACCGCGCTGAACATCGCGGTGGTGGCACCAATGCCGAGAGCGAGCACGCCGATGACTGCGGCCGCGAATCCCGGCCGCTGAATCAGGCGACGAAGGGCGTAGCGCACATCGGCTGCGGCATGCTCCGCCCACAGGAACCCCCACTGATCTCGGCTCGTCTCGCGCATCGCGCCCTCGTTTCCAAAACCCCGGCGCGCGGCGGGCAGCGCATCAGCGCCGCTCATTCCTTCACTGCGATTCGCCTTCGCGCGCAACTCGACGTGCAACTGCATCTCATCGCGCAGGTCGTCGGACGCGCTCGTTCCACGAACGAGATGCATCAGGCGTCGCCAGAATTCTCCGAGTTTCATGAGTTCGCCTCACGCGGGCCGAAGGATGAGCGCGATCGCGCCGGCCACGCGCCGGTACGCATCAACCTCGTGCTCGAGCCGCTTCCGGCCGGCCGCCGTCAGGCGGTAGTACCGCGCGCGCCGATTCTCGGCCGTCCTTCCCCACTCGCCCACGAGCCATCCCTTCATGAGCATCCGTTGCAGGGCCGGATACAGCGAGCCCTCCTCGACCTGAAGCACGTCGTCCGAGCCGTGCCGAATGGACTCGGCGATCTCGAAGCCGTGCTGATCCGTGCGCGTTGCCAGCGTGCGGAGGATCAGCATGTCGAGCGTGCCGGGAGGGATTTCGTCTCGTGCGGGCATGGAGAGTCTCGTGGGGTTGCTTACATAGATAGTCTATGTTTGAGTCCGCCGGGACGCAAATCGTTTACGGCGATGCGGGATGCGGGAGAAGACAAGAGTGGGGAGATTCGACCCGATGCAGAGTGCGGAAGAGGAATGCGCGTACGGGGACAAGCAGCGAGAGGCGAGTTTGGATGCGGGTTCCGGAAACTCGATCCGCGTCCCGCATTCAAACTCGCATCTCACCCCTGATCGCGGTCCCCGCATTCCTCTTCCGCACTC
>PMYN01000152.1 GCA_003171215.1 Gemmatimonadota bacterium
GAGCCGAGCGTGCAGAGCGTGGATCTGGCGAGAGACGGTGGGCTTGCCATTCGCACATCGGACCGCGCCCTGTTCACCCGCGCGCTGCCGCGGCGCGCGCGCGCGGCGGGGATCAGCATCCACGAACTGCTCCCGACCGACGAATCGCTCGAGAGCGTCTTCAACTACCTGGTGAAGCGATGATCGGCCCGATCAACCTGACCGTCGCCGGGCTGACCTTCCGCCAGCTCTTCACGCGCAAGCGGTTCATCGCCTCGGCGCTGTTCGCGGCGTCGCCGCTGGTGATCGCGCTCTTCTTCCGCGCGACCGCGCACGCGAACGATCCGACGGGCGTGCAGTTCCTGCGCGAGCTGTATTCGGGCATCGTCGCCTTCGTGCTGCTGCCGCTCGCGGCCGTCGTCTTCGGCACCGCCGCGTTCGGCGGCGAGATCGACGACGGCACGATCGTCTATCTCCTCGTGAAGGCGCTCCCACGCTGGCAACTCGTGCTCTCGAAATACGTAGTCGCGGTGTTCTCGACGTTCGTGATGATGTTCGTCGCGATCCTCCTCCCCTGGCTCGCGCTCGGCGTGCAGTCCGACTCTGCGCCGCTCCTCGAGGGATTCACCGCGGGCATCGCCCTCGGCGCCGCGCTCTACTGCGCGATCTTCGTGACCATGGGGCTCATGTCGAAACGCGCGCTCGTGATGGGACTGCTCTACATCGTCGTGCTGGAAATCACGCTCTCGCCGAACGTCGTCGGGCTCAAGTCGCTGAGCGTGCGCGAGTTCGTGATGACCGTGGTCGGCAAGGTCGCGGCGGGCGTGCCGGGCGTGAAGGTCGGCGCGGTGTCGACGAACACGGTGTGGACGATGGGCGCTGTCATCCTCGTGGCGTCGCTGGCGCTGGGCATCCGCTGGCTGCAGCAGTACGAGATGGCGGAGAGAATCTAGGGCAGTGTCCCGGAAATTCCTTGCCCAAATCACGGGCGCTGTCGCCGTCGCGCGTTGCAAACCACCGGCGTGTCGACCCTAGATCTCGAGCGGCCCCGGCCGCGGCGAATTGCTTGTTGCGCTGAGTTCTGCGAAGACTCCGGGAGAAAGTCTAGGTTCGCAGCGATCCAACGTATCGATACGTGTTGATGAGCACGCCCGTGGGCGTGGCCTTTGTGTTGACGAGAGCGAGTTCGCGCGGGTCAGCGCTGTCCGAAAAGAAGCGTTTGCCCCGGCCCAGCAAGACCGGATAGACGATCAGCACAACCTCATCGACCAGTCCCTCCCCGAGCAGCACTGACGTCAGCGTCGAACTTCCCGAGAGGATCAGGTCAGGGCCGTCCGTTGACTTGAGACCGCGAATACCCTCTATGATATCCTCGCCCAGGTCCCCGACCGGACCCCATTCGAGGCTGTCAGGCCTGTGGGTCGCAACGTATTTCGTCGCGGCGTTCAGAGCGTCCGCCATCGGACTGTTCCCGGCCTTGGGCCAGAAGCCGGCCCACAGATCGTAGGTGCGTCGGCCAAGCAGCAGATCAAAGCGCGTGCCGTATGCCTCGATGAGGGCCGCCAGCCCAGCCGGGCTTCGATACGGTGCCGTCCAGTCGCCATGCGCGTATTCTTCGCCGTGTTCGATCACGCCGTCCAGCGAGATGTGTTCGAAGATCCTGATCTTTCTCATTTTGAGTCTCCTTCTGCTGGAACCTGTCGCATACACGGGCACTGTCTTTGTGCGGTCGAGCGTCTCTTGGGAAGACCGACGCTCCGTACTGATAGTACTTGTAGTACTTGCGTACCCCCAAGATGAGCGCCCACTGCCCAACGCCTGGCGCAAGCCCACGCCGATCGACGGGCCGTACGTGTTCGAGAAGTATTCCAGACAGCCGCCGTTGGGGGCGAGCGGACAGTCCGAGGTGTGGTCACCGGCCAAACCCTTGAAGCTGTATCCCAGCACCACAACCGACGCAGCTGTCCAGCACCACCAGTTCCCCCAAGGATTGATCCGCGGTCATCCGCGAAATCTGTGGAAGGCTTTTAAGGGCTTTCCACGGATTCCGCCGATCGAGCGGATACGACAACAGCCTTCCTGGGAACAACAAGAACAAGTTCCTGGCTTGATCCGCGGCCATCCGGCCCTTGATCCGGCCCTTTCCGTGTTAGCGCTTTTGCTGTTCGTCCCTCCCGAGTCCGGGTATCTTTACCCCATGAAATACCCCGCCGTCCACAACATCATCGCAGGCGCGCCGAGGGATGCTTCAAACGCGCTCCCCGCGATCGACGTGTTCAACCCGAGCGACGGCTCAGTCCTCTCGCGCGTGCCGATGTCCGGGCACCACGAGGTGGATCTCGCGGTGCAGGCCGCGCACAAAGCCTGGCCCGCATGGGCCGCGACCCCGATCAAGGAACGCGTCCAGGTCTTCTACAAGTACAAGGCGCTCCTCGAGAAGAACATCGCCGAGCTCGCCACGCTGATCACCGAGGAAAACGGCAAGATCGACAACGAAGCACGCGCCGAGATCCTCAAGGCCGCGGAACTCACCGAGTTCGCCTGCTCGCTCCCGCAGATCACCGCCGGCGAAGTGCTCGAGGTCTCACGCGGAGTGGAGTGCCGCATCGAGCGCTTCCCGTTGGGAGTCGTCGCCGCGATCACGCCCTTCAACTTTCCGGTCATGGTGCCGAACTGGTCGATGCCCAACGCGATCGCACTCGGCAACTGCATGATCCTGAAACCGTCGGAGATAGTGCCGCTGAGCTCGATCAAGATCGCCGGGCTGCTGCGCGAAGCCGGCTTGCCGGAGGGTGTTTTCCAGGTGGTGCATGGCGGAAAGGAAGCCGTCGAGGCGATCTGCGATCACACCGGAATCGCCGCGGTCAGTTTCGTGGGCTCAACCAAGACGGCGAAAGTCGTTTATCGCCGCGCGACGGCCACGCTCAAGCGTTGCCTCGCGCTCGGCGGCGCCAAGAACCACCTGATCGTGATGCCCGACGCCGACGCCGAGATGACGTCGGGGAACGTGGTCGCCTCGATGAGCGGGTGCGCCGGCCAGCGCTGCATGGCCGCGTCGGTGATGGTCGCGGTGGCGGATACCGACGCGATCATCGCGAAGATGGTGCTCAAGGCGCGGGCGATGGTGCCCGGCCCGGATATCGGCCCCGTCATCTCACAGCAGTCGAAGGACCGGATACTCCATTATATAGAAGAGGCCGTTGCGCATGGCGCAAAGATCCTGGTCGACGGCCGGCACGCGACCGTCCACGGCCGCGAGAAAGGCTACTGGCTCGGCCCCACGATTCTCGACCACGTGACACCCGAGATGCGCATCGCGCAGGAAGAAGTGTTCGGGCCGGTGCTGGTGATCATCCGGGCGGGTGACATCGACGCGGCGCTCAAGATCGAAAACGCGTCACCGTACGGAAACGCCGCGTCGGTCTTTACCGAGAGCGGCGGCATCGCGCGCCACGTGATGGAGCACGCGCAGGCCGGCATGGTGGGCGTGAACGTGGGCGTTCCCGTGCCGCGCGAGCCGTTCTCGTTCGGCGGCTGGAACGACTCCAGGTTCGGCGTCGGTGACATCACGGGGCGCGGGTCGATAGAATTCTGGACGCAGGCGAAGAAGATGACCACGAAGTGGAATAGAGAGGCGGGGACGAATTGGATGAGTTGATAGCCGGAAGCCGGAAGCCGGAAGCGCGGAAGCCGGAAGGCACAACATCCAAGTTCAGTTTCCGGCTTCCGGCTTCCGGCTTCCGGCTAACACACAAGGAGAAACCATGACTACGATTCCAGCACCAGCACCTTCGCGCATGCAGACCCGGGTGGCGATGCCCCTGAGCAACCATAAGCCGAAGCCGTACACCGGCCCGTCGCGCGAAGAACTCATCGCGATGCGGAAGCAGTTCACGAACCCCGCGGTCTTCACGCTCTACAAAGATCCGCTGCTCATTGTGGAAGGCCACATGCAGTGGCTCTTCGACGAGACCGGCCGCCGATACCTCGACTTCCTCGCCGGCATCGTCACCGTCGGATGCGGGCACTGCCATCCGAAGATCACCGCGCGCATCCACGAACAGGCCGACACGCTCCAGCACGCGACGACGATCTACCTGCACCCGAACCTCGTGCTGCTCGCAAAGAAGCTCGCGTCGAAGATGCCGAAGGGACTCGACGTCACTTACTTCGTGAACAGCGGCACCGAGGCCAACGATCTCGCCATCTCGATGGCGCGCCTCAAGACGGGCAACTCGGACGTCATCGCCGTGCGCAACGCCTACCACGGCAACAGCCCCAACGCACAGGGGCTCACCTCGCTCTCCACCTGGAAGTTCCCGCTCGGCGGCGGCGGCGCGGTGCATCACGCGCTCAACCCGGACCCCTACCGCAGTCCGTTCAAGGGAACACCCGAGGAGATCTCCACGCAGAGCGCGAACGACATCCGCGACCTCATCCGCTATTCCACGCCGGGCAAGGTCGCCGCGTTCATCATGGAGCCGATCCAGGGCGCCGGCGGCATCACGCACGGCGCGAAGAACTACCTCAAGGAAGCGTACGCGATCGTCCGCGAGCACGGCGGGCTCTGCATCGCCGACGAAGTGCAGACCGGTTTCGGCCGCACCGGCGAGCACTACTGGGGATTCCAGAACTTCGACGTCGTCCCCGATTTCGTCACGATGGCCAAGAGCCTCGGCAACGGTGCGCCGATCGCCGCCGTCACCACGCGCATGGAGATCGCGCAGTCGCTCACGCAGCGCATCCACTTCAACACGTTCGGCGGAAACCCGATGAGCACGGCCGCCGCGCTCGGTGTGCTCGACGTGATCGACGAGGACAACCTCCAGGCGAACAGCAAGGCGATGGGCGCGCGCGTGAAGAGCGGCCTGGAGAAGCTGAAGGCGTCGCACCGCCTGATCGGCGACGTGCGCGGCATGGGGCTCATGCTCGGCCTGGAAATCGTCTCGGACCGCGGCACGAAGGCTCCGGGAAAGACCGAGACCGCCGAGGTGCTCGAAGCAACCCGCGAGCTCGGGCTGCTGATCGGAAAGGGCGGACTCGACGGCAACATTCTCCGCATCCAGCCTCCGATGTGCATCACCGCCGAGGACGTCGACTTCGCGCTGGACGTGTTCGATCAGGCATTTTCTGCTGTTGAAAAGAAGGGCTAAGAACAACAGCGAAAAGCGCTAACACGGAGCACACGGAAAAGGGCCGGACAAGGACCGGATCAAGCCCTACAAGGGGGAACTGCAACAGCCACGGCGCGCAGTCGTTGTTCCCCCAGTTTTTGCTTGATCCGTGCGTTTTCCGGCCTTTTTCCGCGTATTCCGTGTTAACGCTGTCGCCGTTGCGGTCTCAGCCGCAGCTTTGAAACCCCCGCTCCGGGACCCCCGTACGGTCTAGATGCACTTCTTCGAAGCCATCCGCCTGGCCCTCGACACCATCCGCGTGCAGAAGCTCAAGAGCTTCTTCACGATGCTCGGCGTGTGCATCGGCGTGACCTTCCTCATCACCGTCGTCTCGATCGTCAACGGGATGGGGAAATACATGGAAGATGAGCTCGTCGGAAAACTCATCGCCCTCAACTCGTTCGAACTCCGGAACCGCCCGAACATCACTCTCGGCGACGTGTCGCGCGAGCAGTGGCTGGAGTACAACCGCCGGCCGCGCATCTACGAGGCCGACGTCCAGCCGGTCGTCGACGCCCTTCCCCCCGACGCGTACTGGGCGATGTACTCGACCTCGGGAATCTCGATCGAGTCGGCCTTCTCCAAGCCGCGCCGCGCCGACGCGACCGCGATCGACGGCCAGTACTTCGAGATCAAGAAGCTCGACGTCACGTCGGGCCGGCGCTTCAGCCCGGACGAACTCACCAGCGGCAAGAGCGTCGTCATCATCGGCCCCGATCTCGCCAAGCGTCTCTTCCCCACCGTCGATCCGATCGACCACCAGGTGAAACTCGGTGGCAAGATGTACACCGTGATCGGCGTCGGTGAGTCGCTCGGCAGCGCATTCGGGATGTCGTTCGACAACTACCTCTACGCGCCATTCCGCTCGCCCGTGCACCGCCTGATGAACAAGGAGGCGCACGCGATCGACGGCGTCATCGTGCAGGTCCCCAGCGCCGATGGACTCGTCGACGCGGAGGAGCGCGTGCGCGAAGTCATGCGCGCACGTCACGGGCTCCACGGCTGGCAGAAGGACAACTTCACGCTCGAGACCTCCGACTCCGCGCTCGAGTTCTGGAACAAGATCCAGAAGTATCTCGAGCTCGCCGGCGTGGCGCTTCCCTCGATCGGACTCGTCGTCGGCGCGATCGTCATCATGAACATCATGCTCGTCGCCGTCGCCGAGCGCACGCACGAGATCGGCATCCGCAAGGCGCTCGGCGCCAAGCGGCGCGACATCCTCTTGCAGTTCCTCATCGAGGCGACCACGCTGAGCACGCTCGGCGCCATGCTGGGCATCGCGCTGGGCGCGGGCCTCGCGCAGGTCATCCGCCTCACGACGCCGATGCCGACGTACGTCGCGCCCTGGTCCATCGCCGTGGGCGTGCTGATCGGCGCGGGCGTCGGCATCATCTCCGGCGTGTATCCGGCAAGCCGCGCCTCGCTGCTCGACCCCGTCGCCGCGCTGCGGCAGGAATAGCTGCACATGGCCAGGATGCGGTTCGTCGACAAGGTCAAGATGTCGTTCGAGGGTGTGGTGATCGCGGCGGACGCGATGCGCGCCAACAAGGTGCGCGCGGCGCTCACGATTCTCGGAGTCGCCGTCGGCGTGTTCGTGGTGGTCGTGATGTCGGCGGCCGTCCACGGTATCAATGAGAGCGTCGCGAAGCAGTTCGAGTCCGCGGGCCCGACCACATTCTACGTGAACCGCTGGCCCATCACGTTCGAGGCGTGCGACGGCTCCGACGACACATGCAGGTGGCGCTCCAACCCGCGGATCACCTTCGCCGAGATGGACGCGATCGGGCGGCTCAGCTCGGTCGCCGAAGTTATGCCGCAGATGGGATGGAACGTGCAGTCCCGGTACCGCGACCGCTCGCTCTCGAGCGTCCAGGTCCTCGGCGTGGGCGCGAACTGGCCGGCCATCAATCCGCCCGACATGCAGGACGGCCGCATGTTCACCGAACAGGAATCGCGCTCCGCGGCGCCGGTGGTGATCATAAACACCAACGCCAAGGAGAAGCTGTTCGGCGACGAAGACGCGATCGGAAGGACGATCACGCTCACCGCGCTTTCCGGCAACAATGTCGGGAGCACCTTCACGGTGATCGGCGTCTGGAAGGACAACGTCAGCTTTCTCCAGGGCGGCGACCATCCGAAGATGGTCACGAGCATCTACGCTCTCGAGCGCAAGGTGGGCGCGCAGACGAAGTACATGTCGCTCGTCATCAAGCCGAGCATAACCGTGTCGCGGGACCAGGCGGTCGACGAAGTGACGGCGAGCCTTCGCGGGCAGCGCGGCCTGCGGCCCAGCCACGAGTCGAACTTCGCCGTCATCACGCAGGACAAGCTGTTCGAGACCTACAACAAGATCTTCGGGATGTTCTTCCTCGTGATGATCGCGCTGAGCTCGGTCGGCCTGCTCGTGGGCGGCGTGGGCGTCGTGGCGATCATGATGATCTCGGTCACCGAGCGCACGCGCGAGATCGGCGTGCGCAAGGCGCTCGGCGCGACACGCGGCGTGATCCTCTGGCAGTTCCTGGTGGAGGCCGTGACGCTCACCGCGACAGGCGCGGCGATCGGGCTGGTGTTCGGCTGGGTCGTCGCGCTCATCGTGAACGCGTCGACTCCCATTCAGGCTTCGGTTCCGCCACTCGCGGTCGTCGCGGCACTTGGCTCGAGCGCGATCACCGGCATCGTGTTCGGGATGCTGCCCGCGCTCAAGGCGTCGCGGCTGGATCCGGTGGCAGCGCTCCGNNTTCTTATCCGTGAAATCCGTGTGATCCGTGGAAAGGGTTTTTTCTCTACGGCGTCGCCCAAACAAGGAACCCCATATCCGGGAGCGGATCGCCGAACAGGTAGTGATTGAACCACGCGAAATTGTGGTTCATCACCGCCCGCTGGCTCTTCGGCTTGGTGATGCCGTGCCCGAATCCCTTGTACACCACCATCTCCACCGGCACGCCGCGATCCTCGAGCGCCTGCCTCAGCTCGTAGCCGTTCGCGATCGGCACCCGGCGATCGAGCTCGCCCTGTAAGATGAGTGTCGGCGTCTTCGCGCCCTTCACATAGGTGATGGGAGAGGTCTTGGCATAGATCTCGGGGTCCGCCACCGGAGTGTCGCCGAGGTAGTTGATGGTGAACGGCGTGATGTCGGTGTTGTAGTAGTAGGTCGCCCAGTCGGAGATGCCGGCGCCGACGGAGATCGCGGCGAACCGCGTGCTGGTGGTGGTGAGAAAGGCGCTGATGTATCCGCCCTGGCTCCACCCCATCGACGCCATCTTCGTGGTGTCGACCCATCCCTTCTTGATCAGGTTGTCGACGCCGCTCAGCACGTCCCACGCGTCGCCGATGCCGAGGTTGCGGACGTTGAGCTTCCGGAACGCCTCGCCGTAGCCCGCGCTGCCGCGATAGTTGACCTTGAGCACGATCGCCCCGCGGGCAACCCACGCGTCTATTGGATAGGTCCGGCTGTCAATCAGAGAAGGGCGATCGGTCCCGGTCGGGCCGCCGTGGATCACGCAGAGCAGCGGATACTTTTTCGACGCGTCGAAGTTCGCGGGCCTGATGAGGATGCCCTCGATCGTCGCACCGTCCTTCGATTTCCAGCTGATGACTTCACGTGTGCCGACGTTCCAGCCGCGGATCTGATCGCTCATCGCGGTCACCGTCTTCGGCACCCAGTTCGCAACGTCGCTCACCGCGATTTCCGGGAGCGCGGTCGGTGAACTCGCGGTGAAGGCGGCCTTCGAGGCGTCGCGCGAGAGCGAGAATCCGCCGAACATGCCGCCGTCGGGTCCCGATACCCGTGTGAAGCGGCCGCTGGCCGGGTCGAGCCTGAAGAGATGCGACGCCGTTTTCTGCGAGCCGCTGAACCAGATCGCGCCCGCCTTCCATTCGAGCAGGCCCGGGTTCTCGTCGAAGGAGTCGGTGAGCGAGCGCGGCGTGCCGCCGTTCGCCGATACGACGGCGATGCGCGTGTTCGACGCGAAGTACCGGCTGTTCCCCATGGTCGTGGTGAAGGCGATCTGCGATCCGTCCGGCGACCAGACCGGGTTGTTATCCGGTCCGCCCTGGTTCACGATCTTGCGAACGGCGTCGGTCGCTCCGGTGTCCGCGGCAAGCGTGACCACATAGATGTCGGCCGTCAAACCCTGGATGAGATCCGGATTGATGGTCGCGCTGAATGCGATCTGCCTGCCGTCGGGCGACCAGTCGAACTGCTGGACGGTGAACGTGCGGCCGCTCGTACGGCGGCGGCCCGATTGCGGCTCGGCCAGGGCCTTCGCGACGTCGAACGTATAGAGGTGGGTGTAGGTGTAGTCCTTCCGCACCACCGTGAATGCGCCGTACTTGTCTTCGCGTTCCTTCACCGCCTTCGAGTCGGAATCGTCGGCCACGTACGCGATCGACGTTCCGTCCTTCGACCATTCGTATCCGCCCACGCCGGTCGCGGCCTTCGTGATGCGCTGCGCCTCGCCGCCGTCCGGACGCATGACGAAGAGCTGGTTCTTCCCGTCCTCGCGCGCGCTCGTGAAGGAAATCCACTCGCCGTTGGGCGACCACTCCGCGTTGCCCGAGGCCTTGGCTCCACGCGTGAGCTGCCGGCGCTCGCCGGTCGTGAGGTTCGCGATCCAGAGTTGCCCGACGAACGCGTCGGCCTTCCAGTCCGTAATGGTGATGGAGTATACGACCCACTTGCCATCCGGAGACAGCCGAGCGCCGCCGGCGGTGGAGAGGTTGAGCAGGTCATCGATCGCCGGCGCCCTGCCCTGTCCGAAGGCGGTCGAAGCGGCGAAGGCCATAAGCAACGCGAGGAGACGACGCATGAGGGAACTCTGTTTAGGTGAAGGTTTCGCGACCGCACGGGGAGCATACGCTTCGCGAGGCCGTTCGGCCAGAATCGCGCCGCTCATTCCGCTGCTGGCCGTGTCGCTTTCCGTGGCGCTTGCCGCGCCGCTCGGTGCGCAGACCGCGCCTCCGCGGCGCGACACCATCCCGGTGAATCGCTCGGCCAACCCCCTGCTCTCGAGCTTCCGGTTCCGGTCGATCGGGCCAGCGAGCATGGGCGGTCGCGTGGACGACATCGCGGTCGCCGCGTCGAATCGAAGTGTGATATACATCGGCTACGCCACCGGCGGCGTGTTCCGTTCGGTGAACGCCGGGACGACCTTCGAGCCGGTGTTCGAGAGCTACGGCTCTGCGTCGATCGGCGCGCTCGCCGTGGACCCGACGAACCCGGATATCGTGTACGTGGGGACGGGCGAACCGAACAACAGGCAGACGTCCTCGTTCGGCGATGGCTTGTACAAGTCGACCGATGGCGGGAAGACGTTCACGAACATCGGGCTGAAGGAATCGCAGACGATCGCGCGCATCGTCATCGACCCGAAGCATCCGGAGGTCGTGTACGTCGCGGTGCCGGGGCACCTGTTCGGCCCGAACCCCGACCGCGGCGTGTACAAGACGACCGACGGAGGAAAGACGTGGAACAAGATCCATTACATAGATGAGAACACCGGCTTCACGGACATCGCGATCGACCCGAGAGACCCGGGCACGCTGTACGCGTCGAGCTATCAACGGCGCCGCAGCGGCTGCTGCTTCAACGGCGGCGGCCCGGGGAGCGCGCTCTGGAAGACGGAGAACGGCGGCAAGAGCTGGACCAAGCTGAACGGCGGCGGGCTGCCGCCGGGAACGTACGGCCGGATCGCGCTGGACGTCGCGCGCTCGAACCCGAACGTCGTGTACGCGCAGATCGAGACCGACGGCGGTCCCTCGGCGGCAGCGGCGGCGCCGGCCGCGGGCGGCGGAGGCGGCGGGCGCGGAGGATACGACTGGTGCAGCAACGGCGCGCCGCGGCCGGCGAACGACACCACCAAGCCTCCCGCGCTGGCCGCGGACAAGAGCGGCATCTTCCGCTCGGAGAACAAGGGGCGCACGTGGACCGCGGTGAGCAACTGCAACAACCGCCCGCTCTACTTCAGCCAGCTCCGCATCGATCCGACGAACGACCAGCGCATTTACGTGGCGGGCGTTCGCATGGCGAAGTCGGTGGATGGCGGAAAGACCTTCAACTTCCTCGATCTCGAGCCGGGCTCGGGAAACCAGGGCGAGGACCAGCACGCGTTCTGGATCGATCCGTCAAACGCCGATCACATCCTGCGCGGCACCGACGCGGGGTTCATGATCACGTGGGACCAGGGCGCGACGTGGGAATACGTGCGCACGATGGCGACGAGTCTCGCGTACTGGGTCAGCGCGGACATGAGTCATCCGTACAACGTCTATTTCGGCCTGCAGGACAACGACAGCTGGGGCGGCCCGAGCGCGACGCGGAGCCGCGCGGGAATCCAGAATCACGAATGGTTCCGCTTCAGCGGTGGCGACGGATTCCAGACGGCGGTGAACCCGAACGATCCGCACATCGTGTACGGCGAGTCGCAGGAAGGGAACACATCGCGCATCGACCTTGGGACCGGCCGGTCGCAGAGCATTCGTCCGGTCGCGCCGCCTGCCGCTGGACGTGGTGCGGCCGCAGGAACCACGAACGCAGAGGCGACGTGCGTTGACGGCCGCATCATTACGCCCGGCGCGGGCGGTCGCGGAGCGGGAGGCGGTGGCGGAGGCGGCGGGCGCGGCGGCGGCCAGTCGAACGTGCTTAACGCCGAGGCCGGCGACGTGTACCGGTTCAATTGGAACACCCCGCTCATGCTCTCGCCGCACAACCCGAACATCGTCTGGCTCGGCGCCAACCGGCTGTTCAGGTCGTACGATCAGGGCAATCACTGGGTGGCGAGTGCCGATCTCACGAAACACATGGATCGCTGCAACATCGCGGTGATGGGTGCGGCGGGAACGACCGCACAGCTCTCGAAGAACGATGGCGTGACATCGTTCAGCACGATCACGGCGATTTCCGAATCGCCGATGATGCCCGGCGTGGTGTGGGCGGGCACGGACGACGGAAATCTTCAGGTGAGCACCGACGCCGGCGCGACGTTCGCCGAAGTCGGAAAGAACATCGCCGGTTTGTCGGCAGGCGCGCTTGCGGGTGCGAACCCGTATTGGATTTCGCGTATCGATGCATCGCACTTCGAGGCCGGCGGCGCATACGTCTCGATCGACGGGCATCGATCCGACGACCTCAAGCCGTACATCTTCGTCACGCGCGACTACGGCCGCACCTGGTCGAGCGCGTCGGGCAACTTGCCGCCCTACGGGAACGTGCAGGTCGTGCGCGAGGATCCGAAGAACAGGAATCTCCTGTACGCCGGCACGGAATTCGGGCTATTCGTCTCGCTCGACGCGGGCAGGAGCTGGGAGAAGTTCATGACCGGCTACCCGACGGTGCGCACCGATGACATTCTCGTGCATCCGCGGGATGGCGATCTCATCATCGCGTCGCATGGGCGCAGCATCTGGATCGCGGACGACATCACTCCGCTCCAGCAGCTGACGCCGACGGCGGCTGCACAGGATGTGGTGCTGTTCGATGTTCGACCGGCGATCGCATATCAGAGCGATTTCCACTACGACGAATACGTCGGCGGCTACAAGCAGTTCGAGGGTGAGAACGCCGCGCGCGGCACGGCGATTCAGTTCTATCTCAAGGCTGGCGTGCCGGCCGACGCGAAGGTTTCCATTCTCGACGCCGCCGGAAATGCGCTGTGCGGGACGAGCGTTGCTGCGACGGCGGGAATCCATCGCGTTCAGTGGACGCTCGTCACGCCGCTCGCGAACGCGGGCGCNNGCCGGCGCGCTGCCCGGTACCTACACGATCAAGCTCACCGTCGGCGGGCGCGACTACACGAAGCCCGTGCAGGTGCTCGAAGATCGGTGGGCGCGCGAGAGATAACGGCGAACCGCAACTACAACTGCTTTCCCACGGATTGCACGGATGACCGCGGATCAAAACTTGGGGGAACTGCGACTTCAGTTTCCGCGAAGCAGCAGTTCCCCCTTTTAGGCTTGATCCGCGGTCATCCGTGCAATCCGTGGGAAAGCAGTTGTAGTTGTTGCAAAAACTATTTGATGAACGTTCCATTGTTGAGCTCGCTCACCGCCTGCCTGAGCTGCTCCTGGGTATTCATCACGATCGGCCCATACCACGCCACCGGCTCCTCGATCGGCTTGCCCGATACGAGCAGAAAACGAATCCCCTCCTCGCCCGCCTGCACGACGACTTCGTCTCCGCGATCGAAGAGCACGAGCGACCGATTGCCGGTCAGTTCGCGAGCGACCGTTTCCACTGGGCCGTCCTTTTCCGTGAGCACGCCGAAGGGCGCCGACGCGTCGCGGAACGAGCCGCTCCCCTCGAACACATACGCGAACGCGTGCCGCTCGAGTTCCACCGGAAGAACCTTCCTCTTTCCGGGCGGAACGTACACATCGAGATAGCGCGGATCGGCCGCGATCCCGTCGACCGGACCGGTCTTGCCCCAGAAATCTCCGCAGACCACGCGAACTCGTGTGCCATCGTCGTCGATGATCTCCGGGACCGCGGCCGACTGCACGTCCTGGTAGCGCGGCTTCGACATCTTCAAGTGCGACGGAAGATTGGCCCAGAGCTGGAACCCATGCATGCGCCCGTTCGGATCGCCTTTCGGCATCTCCTGATGAAGGATCCCGCTCCCCGAGGTCATCCACTGCACGTCGCCGGCGCCGAGCGTACCCGAGTTGCCGAGGCTGTCGTTGTGCGCGACGGTGCCGGCGAGGACGTAGGTGATCGTCTCGATGCCGCGATGCGGATGCCACGGAAATCCCGCGAGGTAGTCCGCGGGGCGTTCGTTGCGGAAATCGTCGAGCAGGAGGAAGGGATCGAATTCCTCGGTCGCTCCGAACCCGAACGCGCGGCGGAGCTTCACGCCGGCGCCTTCGAGTGTCGGCGTGGCTTCAACGATTCGTTTTACGGGGCGGATCGACATTCGAGTCTCGGGACGGGGTCAGCAAAGATACTCGATTCCGGAAGCCTTCGATCACACGGGACAGACCTGGCCGACCGAGAGCTTTCCGAACTCCGCGCTTTGCGGTCCGAGAGAGGTGACTTGCTTGGTGACCGTATCGTACACGGCGACGGCGATCGTGACGGTTCGCCCGCTGACCTGGCCGCTGAGCTGCGCGGGCATGTTGCCGTCGAGGCGAACGGGGCCGATGGAGAGATTCCAGGTGCCGTTAGCGATGAAGCGGCCGTTCGCGTCGAGCGGGATGTTGCCGGAGAACACGCCGGACGTGCAGCCGAGCAATACGTTGGTTTGGGTTTGACTCGCAACGACGTCGACATGGTCGCCGCCCCATTCACCGAACGCGAGATGTGTGCCTGGCGACATGGCCGCATTGGAATTGGCACACGCCGCAAGTACCGCCATCGCGAACGCGAGCATCGCGA
>PMYN01000028.1:0-4911 GCA_003171215.1 Gemmatimonadota bacterium
TTATTTCTGAGTCAGCATACTAGAAGCTATCTCACAAACCGGGCCCCACGGCACTTCATCCGTCTCCACCGCGCTCACGAGAAGCGACGCCAAAGCGTGCCGGCCTCCGTGATGTGCGGAACCGCCAGTCCGGCGCTTCTATCAGAAGCGCACGCCGCGGCCAAGCGTGACGACGAATACCGCAAACACGATTAGTGACAGCGAGACGATCGTTCGGCTTCGCTCGATGCGAACTGGTGTCACAGACTCTTCCTGCACGCGGCTTTGTCGTGGGATCAAGAGCCACGGAAACGCGCCTGCGCCGATTTCGAGTGCGGCATCCCTCAGACCCGCCCAGCCCTCCCCCGAGTAAACCGCAGCGGCGAGGATCGCGCCAATCGTAGCCGTGACCCACGCTATTCGGGCCACGCGGCGGGCGACAGCCGCATCAGGCCAAAGGTCGGATAATGCGCGAGATGCCCATCCTGCGCTGAAGACGTAGAGGCCGACCCCAGCCACCGCCCCCGTGATTCGCCACCAGAGAGATGGCTCACCCAGAAAATCCTGCGCCGCAAAATACAGATCGCCGTCACGACGGTGCATCTCGATAATCAGATAGCCCGCTTCCCAGAAGAAGGCGAAGCCTGCCACAAGAATCAGGAAGAGCCGCACGTTCGTCGATCGGCGTGGGACGAACGGCACGAAGAGCAGGGCCAACGTCCCACCGAGCAGATTCCCGAACGGACCCGCCGGAGCGATCCACATGGATCGGATGTCACATCGGAACATCGAGCTCGTGAGCAGACGGATGTGCCCTCCCGACGCGAGGCACATGCCCCCATGTCCCAGTGCTTCATGATCGAAAGTGACGAGACACATGGCCATCAGGCTAATGGCCGCGACGGTGTACCAATCGTTGCTCGTCTTGTGGATAGACATCGGTCCCCAGGCGTGTGGCGAATGCCGGTATCTTACAACGAGTGATGCGTCGATGCGGTCATTCGTCTTCCTCGAAGACGGTTGCGATTCGCCCTCCTCGGAGACGGCGTATGGACCTCACCGAAGCCCAGGTGATGCGGACCGGCGCGCCGTGACACGATCTGCCCGACCGCCACCCGCCGTATCAGGCGCGTCATCGGCGCTTTCAGCTCTGGGCGCGGAACGGGACACTTGCTGTGGTGCTGTATCAGCTGGCACGCGAGTTGGCCGAAGCCGGGGGATACAACTTCACCGAAGCGTTCATCGATGCGACCTTCGCGGGCGCGAAAAAGGGGACCTCGCCCCCCGACCCAAAAACGAAACGCCTCCCGGCGCGAGCCGGGAGGCGTTTTTCGAGCGAAAGCGCCGAGTTTACGGCTTCTTCGCGGCGGCCGAATCCTTCTTCATTTCCTTCGCGGCCTTGGTCTTGAGCGCGGTGCCCTTCGCAGCCTTCGCGGCGCCCGTCGCTTCCATCTTCTTGCCGGCCTTCTCGACCACCGCGCCCGTCTTGGCGGTCGCAGTGCCCGATTTCTTGGTGGAATCGCCCTTCGCCTTCATCGCGGTACCCTTCGCGGTAACGGCAGCGCCCGCCTTCACTTCCTTGGCGCCGGTCTTCTCCATTTTCGTGCCCTTCTTCATGGTCGAATCGGCCTTCGTCGTGCCCTGGGCAAGAGCGGCACCGGCGGCGACGATCGACAGGAGCGCGGCAACGGCAAACGTGGTCTTACGGGACATGCGTCCTCCAACGAGGTGGGAGCGGGGGTTCGGTGACGATGCTGGAAACGGCGAACGTGGCGGCATCGGCGAGCTAACCAGCTACAGCATAACGATCCAACTTGCGTCATTTTGGGCTAAGACGCAATAGGAGCATGCTTTGTGAGATTGGGGGGCGGGTTGGTCCGGCCCGAACAGAATCCGAGCGGTTGGTGAGGGGTGAGGGGGAAGATCAGTGAGGAGTGAGGGGGAAGATCAGTGAGNNTGAGGGGGAAGATCAGTGAGGGGGACGGAGTACTCCGCACACCTCGCTGATCTTCCCCCTCACTCCTCACAGATCTTCCTTTCTCACTCCTCGCTCATCGCTGCCCTACTAGTACATCCCCCCCATGCCGCCACCGCCCGGCGCCGCCGGAGCCGGATGGGCTTCCTTCTTCTCGACGATCAGTGCTTCGGTCGTGAGGAGCAGCGCGGCGATCGACGCGGCGTTCTGCAGCGCCGTGCGGGTCACCTTCGTGGGGTCGATGACGCCGGCCACCACGAGGTCTTCGTACGTGTCGGTCAGCGCGTTGTAGCCGAAGTTCTTGTCCTTCGACGCGCGAACCTTCTCGACCACGATCGAGCCTTCGCCGCCCGCATTGTACACGATCATGCGGATCGGCTCTTCGATGGCGCGACGGATGATGTCGACGCCGATCTGCTCGTCTTCGTCGAGCTTGAGCCCCTTGAGTGCGATCTGCGCGCGCACGAGCGCGACGCCGCCGCCCGGGACGATTCCCTCTTCGACGGCCGCGCGCGTTGCATGCAGCGCATCTTCGACGCGGGCCTTCTTCTCCTTCATCTCGCTCTCCGTCGACGCGCCGACGTTGATCACGGCCACACCGCCCGCGAGCTTCGCCTTGCGCTCCTGGAGCTTCTCCTTGTCGTAGTCGCTCGTCGACTTCTCGATCGCGACTTCGATTTCCTTGATGCGGCCCTTGATCTTGTCCTCGTCACCGGCGCCGTCGATCAGCGTCGTGTTGTCCTTGTCGATCACGATGCGCTTGGCGCGGCCGAGCTTGTCCATCGTCGTGTTCTCGAGCTTGAAGCCCATCTCCTCGGAGATCACTTCGCCCTTCGTCAGCGCCGCGATGTCCTCGAGCATGGCCTTGCGACGATCGCCGAAGCCGGGGGCCTTCACGGCCGCGATCTTCAGCGTGCCACGGAGCTTGTTCACGACGAGCGTCGCGAGCGCCTCGCCCTCGACGTCTTCGGAGATGATGAGCAGCGGCTTGCCGGCCTGCGCCACCTTCTCGAGAATCGGGAGCAGGTCCTTCATGGACGCGATCTTCTTGTCGTGGATCAGGATGTAGGCGTCCTCGAGCACGACTTCCATCTTCTCGGGATCCGTGATGAAGTACGGCGAGAGATAGCCGCGGTCGAACTGCATGCCCTCGACCGTCTCCAGCGTGGTCTCGAGGCCGCGGGCCTCCTCGACCGTGATCACGCCGTCCTTGCCGACCTTCTCCATCGCCTCGGCGATCAGATCGCCGATTTCCTTGTCGTTGTTCGCGGAGATCGTGCCGACCTGCGCGATTTCCTTCCGGCCGCTCGTCGGGACGGAGATCTTCTTGAGCTCGTCGACCACGGCGATGACGGCCTTGTCGATGCCGCGCTTGATGGCCATCGGGTTCGCGCCGGCCGTCACATTCTTGAGGCCTTCACGGAAGATCGCCTGGGCGAGCACCGTCGCCGTCGTGGTGCCGTCGCCGGCCACGTCGGAGGTCTTGGTGGCGACTTCCTTCACCATCTGCGCGCCCATGTTCTCGACCGGATCGGAGAGCTCGATTTCCTTCGCGACGGTCACGCCGTCCTTGGTGATCGTCGGCGCGCCGAACTTCTTGTCGATGACGACGTTCCGGCCGCGCGGTCCGAGGGTGACCTTCACCGCCTCGGCCAGCTGATCGACACCGCGCTTCAGTGCAGCGCGAGCGTCGACGTTGAAGTGCAGTTCTTTGGCTGCCATTTCGTTATTCCTTCAAAAAGAGGTTGGTGTTAGAGGAGGGTTAACTGATGACGGCGAGAATGTCGGATTCACGAAGGATCAGCACCGGCTCGTTGTCGATCGTGACTTCGGTGCCGCTGTACTTGCCATAGAGAATCTTGTCGCCAACCTTGACCTCCATTGGGACACGCTTGCCTTCGTCAAAGCGGCCCGGTCCAACGGACACGACTTCGCCCTGCTGCGGCTTTTCCTTTGCGGTGTCGGGGATGTAGAGTCCACCGCGCATCTGCTCGGTGTCCTCCAGCGGCCTCACGACGACACGGTCGGCCAATGGCGCGACCTTCGACGCGGTAGCGGTCTTCGCTGCCATGATGAGTGTTCCTCCTGCTATGGGTTCCGAAAGGCGTGTGAGACGAGTGAAATCACACGTTGGCACTCAACGACGACGAGTGCTAACAACACCGAATAATAGCCGCGGGGAGCGGGTGCGTCAACGCTCGGCGAACGAGCGTTTCGCGTTCGGTACGTTAGTGAACTTGTTTGTTATATGAAACATGCAACGAACATTGCTGTAATAGCTTACGATCAACTTAAGTCAGCAGTTCGTACGCCATCGCCGTTCCGATCAGCGTGAGGTCCGGCTCGACTTTGTCGAACTCCGTGCAGATCGACTTGAACGTGTTCGCCAGTCCTCCGGTCGCGATGACCAGCGGTTTCCCTCGCCGAGGCCAATCGGCCTTGATCCGGCGCACCAACCCGTCGATCGATTCCGCCGAACCCAGCACCACACCCGATCGGATACAGTCCTCCGTGCGCCGTCCGATCACGTTCTTCGGCGCCACGATCTCGGTGGCCGGAAGCTTGGACGTCTTCCTGAACAGCGATTCGGCGGACATGAGAACCCCCGGCGCGATCACTCCGCCGAAGAACACGCCGTCGGCGCTGATGCAATCGAACGTCGTCGCGGTGCCGAGGTCGACGACGATACAATCGCGCTTGTACATACGGCTCGCGGCGAGCGTGTTGATGATGCGATCCGCGCCCACGGTCAGCGGCTCGTCCACGTCGAGCGTGATCGGCAGCCGGGACCCGCCGTCCACGACCACCGGCGCCTTTCCGGTAAGACGTTCGCACGCCTCGGCGAGCGGCGCCGTCACGGCGGGCACGACAGAGCCGATCGCGCTTCCCTTCACCGCCGAGCGCTTGATTCCGGCCGAGTCGAGCAGCGCGAGCAGCAGCAGGAACACTTCGTCGGG
>PMYN01000028.1:4988-6112 GCA_003171215.1 Gemmatimonadota bacterium
GCTCGCCCGTGATGATCAGGGCTCCGTCGTTCGTGATGCCCTTGGCGACTCCCACGGCCGGCTTGAGACAGTGCCGGTCGCGCGCGAAGTCGCGGCGGTCGAACTCCGCCAGTTCGGCGGCAGTGAGCGCTCCGCGTGCCGCCGCCGCCGCGCGCAGCGCGGGCACGAGCGCGAGCAATACCGCCAGGCGACGCGTGCCCGGCAGCAGGCCGGCGGCGGTCTCGACGTCGGGCGGCGGCACGATGTTCACCCCGATGCCGATCGCCACCCAGTCGGCCTTCTGTTCGCGCCAGCGCGCCTCGACGAGGACGCCGGCGAGCTTTCGGGAGCCTGAGTAGAGATCGTTCGGCCACTTGATCCGCACCGGCGCGCCGCTGAACAGCTCGAGCACCGGCGCAGCGCGCAGGCCGAGACGGAGCGAGAGCACGTCGAGCCCCGACGCGGTGCCGGGGCGCTCGAGGAGCGTCATCCACAGGCCTCGCTCCTGTTCGGACGACCAGTGCTTCCCGCCGCGGCCGCGGCCCGCGGTCTGTTCGTCGGCGACCACCAGCGTGCCGCCGGGCGCGCCTTCCGCGCCGAGGCGGTGGGCTTCGTCCATGGTCGAGGCGACGCGCGGCATGAGCACGACGCGCGGTACCGAGAGCGCGGCGGCCAGCGCGTCGGCATCCATGCCGTCGATCGTATGCTTCGTCACGGGTTGATCACTGTTGCGCGCGGTATGCGACGAGCGCGAGCACCGCCGCGCCGAGCGCGAAGCGATAGAGCGCGAACACGCCGAGGCCGCGGGTCTTCACGAACCGCATCAGCACGGTGATGGCGAGCACGCTGCTCAGCGCCGCCGTCACCACGGCGATCGCGAGCGGGAGCGTCACGCCGCCCTGCGCGAGCGCCTTCGGCACTTTCAGCAGCGCGGCGGCGGCGATGATCGGCATCGACATCAGGAAGCTGAACGTCGCGGCGCTCGCGCGGTCGAAACCGAGCGCGCGCCCCGCGGTGATCGTCGCGCCCGAGCGCGACACGCCGGGGATCAGCGCGAAGGCCTGCGCGCAGCCCGCGAGCAGGGCGTCGCGATTGGTGAAGGAGTCCAACGTGCGATCGCGCGACGCGCGCGCATCGACGATCCA